>NZ_MPOR01000015.1:0-128312 GCF_001896155.1 Pseudomonas sp. FSL W5-0203 | reverse complement strand
CGGCTAAACCGGCATCCCTGCCGGTTTACCCCCCAAATCCCTGTCGAATTCCGGCCAGCGTGGTTTAACGGGGCGCCTAAGATCAAAAGCCAGATCAAGATCACAAGCAGATCAAGATCAAGAGCGGCTCGCTTCGCATCGTAGTTTCCGTGGAGCCCTTACCCACATATGTCGGCGCTGCATTAAACCCGCCGCGCAAACGTATCGCTATGACTGCCCGACACCTTGCGGCAATGCACCAGCGCATCGCGAATCATGAAGTTCACCAAGGTCGGAGACACCCCAAGCTCCTTGGCGATGTCTTTTTGCGGCACGCCATGCAAGCGGTACATCTCGAACGCGTAGCGGGTGCGCTGGGGCAGTTGCGTCAGGGCGTCGGCGATGTTTTCCAGGGTGTTGAAATTGATGTGCGAGGTTTCCGGTGAAGCGCCGTGAATAACCACATTCAAGCCTTCCTCTTCGGTCCCGGAGTATTTGAGCTCCAGGGCCTGCTTGCGGTAATGATCGATCGCCAGGTTGCGCACGATCTGAAACAGATAACTCAGTTGGGCCTTGAACGATGAGGTGATGGTCGGCGCCGACTGCAGCCGGAAGTAGGCGTCCTGCACCACGTCTTCGGCGCGTGAGCGGCACCCGGTGATACGGGCCGCGATCTTCACCAGAATCAGTCGATTGTCGACGAACGCCTGGAGAAGGGGTGAATCGCACCTGCCTGTGGATACTGGTTCCGTCATGGAAATCACCTTGCTGCGAATAGGTTAGGGGAGGGCATCCCTGCTGAGGCCTCCTACATATCGGGCAACAAATTATGCTTAATGATAATGATTGTCAAATGAGAAGACGAACTAATCTTATGCCTTGGGCAAAGGTGTGAACCACGTCTCGCTCCCCCCCGGCGACTAATTATTTGAAGGCTCCGTCCGTTCTCATGGGTGACAGGTTCGTTAGTACAACGGCCAAGGACCAGCACCCGCAGGAGGACCAGATGGGTTTTTATCGTGCATTCAGCGTGTTTCAGTTCGGAGTCCTCGCGGGATGAGTACGTCCCTGCGGCTGCGCCTGTTTTGCCTGCCCCACTCAGGCGCCAGCGCCTCGGTCTACGCTCGCTGGCGCCGGGTGCTGCCGGACTGGCTGCAAGTGTGCCCGCTGGAATTGCCGGGACGCGGCATGCGCATGGACGAGCCATTGCAGCGCGATATCAAGGCCTTGGCCGCGCAGCTTGCTGAAGAAATCAGCCGTGATCTGGATGGCCCCTATGCCTTGTTCGGCCACAGCCTTGGCGGGCTGTTGGCGTTTGAATTGGCTCACGCTTTGAGCGCGCGCAATCTGCCTGCGCCCCTGGCGTTGTTCGCGTCCGGCACGGCGGGCCCGGCGCGTCGTGATGTGAGTGAGTACGCCGTCGAAAAGACCGATGCCCAACTGATTGCCCGCCTGCGCGAATTGCAGGGCACCGCCGAAGAAGCCCTGGCCAACCCCGAGCTGATGCAACTGATGTTGCCGATCCTGCGCGCCGATTTTCTGCTGTGCGGCAGTTTCACCTATGGCGAGCGCCAGCCCCTGGCGCTGCCGATCCATGTGTTCGGTGGCAAGCAAGACAGCGTGCGTGCCGACCAGTTGCTCGACTGGCAACTCGACGCTGCCAGTGGGTTTTCCCTGGACATGTTTGACGGCCATCACTTCTTCCTCGTGCAGCACGAAAGCGCCGTGCTGCGCTGCGTGCGTCGCTATGCCGACGAGCACTTGGCGCGCTGGCGCATTGGCGCGGCGCGGCAGCTCGTCGCCGGCTGAACCCCACCGACTTCCCGAATTTCCCGTAAGCCGATTTCAGGCAGGAACCCCATGATGGACGCCTTCGAACTCCCCCGCACCCTGGTCCAGTCCCTTCAACAGCGTGCTGCGCAGACGCCGGACCAGGTGGCGTTGCGCTTCCTCGCCGAGAGCGCCGAGCACAGTGTGGTGCTCAGTTATCGCGACCTCGACCAACGCGCCCGCACCATCGCCGCTGCCCTGCAGGCCAACGCTGGCCTGGGCGAGCGTGCGGTGTTGCTGTTCCCCAGTGGCCCGGACTATGTGGCGGCGTTCTTTGGTTGCCTGTACGCCGGGGTGATCGCGGTGCCGGCGTATCCGCCGGAATCCACGCGTCGTCATCATCAGGAGCGCCTGCTGTCGATCATCAGCGATGCCGAGCCGCGCCTGCTGTTGACCATTGCCAGCCTCAGCGAGGGCCTGGCGCAGATTGAAAATGCGCCGCCGGTATTGAGCGTCGACACCCTGGAGGCGCAGCAGGCCGACCAGTGGGTCGAGCCCGACCTCAAGGCCGACGACATCGCGTTCTTGCAATACACCTCCGGCTCCACCGCATTGCCCAAGGGCGTGCAGGTCAGCCACGGCAATCTGGTGGCCAACGAAGTGCTGATCCGCCGTGGTTTTGGCATCGACCTCAACCCCGACGACGTGATCGTCAGCTGGTTGCCGCTGTACCACGACATGGGCCTGATCGGCGGCCTGCTGCAACCGATCTTCAGCGGCGTGCCCTGCGTGTTGATGTCGCCGGCCTACTTCCTTGGCCGACCTTTGCGCTGGCTGGAGGCGATCAGCGAATACGGCGGCACCATCAGTGGTGGGCCGGATTTCGCCTACCGCCTGTGCAGCGAACGGGTCAGTGAGTCGGCCCTGGAGCGCCTGGATTTGAGCCGCTGGCGCGTGGCCTATTCGGGTTCCGAACCGATCCGCCTCGACACCTTGGAACGCTTCGCGGAAAAATTCGCGGCCTGTGGTTTCACCCCGAATAATTTCTTCGCCTCCTACGGCCTGGCCGAAGCCACCCTGTTTGTCGCCGGCGGCACCCGTGGCCATGGCATTCCCGCCCTGCGCCTGGACGAACAGGCGCTGGCCGCAAACCGTGCCGAACCGGGGCAGGGCCCTGCGATCATGAGTTGCGGCACCAGCCAGCCGGACCACGCCGTGCTGATTGCCGACCCGCACACCCTCACCGAACTGCCCGACCAGTGCGTCGGCGAACTCTGGGCCACGGGCCCGAGCATCGCCCACGGCTACTGGCGCAACCCGCAAGCCAGCGCCAAGACCTTCGTCCAGCATGCTGGCCGCACCTGGTTGCGCACCGGTGACCTGGGTTTTATCCGCGACGGTGAGGTGTACATCACCGGGCGCCTGAAAGACCTGCTGATCGTGCGCGGCCACAACCTTTACCCCCAGGACATCGAACAGACCATCGAGCGCGAAGTGGAAGTGGTGCGCAAGGGCCGAGTCGCCGCGTTTGCGGTCAATGACCAGGGCCTGGAAGGCATCGGCATCGCCGCGGAAATCAGCCGCAGCGTGCAGAAAATCCTGCCGCCCGAAGCGCTGATCAAAGCGATCCGCCAAGCCGTGGCCGAGGCCTGCCAGCAAGCTCCGAGCGTGGTGGTGCTGCTCAACCCCGGCGCTTTGCCGAAGACCTCCAGCGGTAAAGTGCAGCGTGCGGCCTGTGCGATTCGGCATGCCGATGGCAGCCTCGACAGCTACGCGCAGTTCCCCGGGCAGCAGGGGCAGGCGAGCGAAGTGGCGCTGGAATCGGACCTGCAACAGCGGATCGCGGCGATCTGGTGCGAGCAACTGCAACTGGCCCAGGTGGCGGGCGACGACCACTTTTTCCTGCTGGGGGGCAACTCCATCACCGCGACCCAAGTGGTCGCCCGCCTGCGCGAAAGCCTGGGGCTGGAGCTGAACCTGCGCCTGTTGTTCGAAGCGCCGACACTCGCGGCCTTTGCTGCGGCTGTGGCGCAACTGCAACAGGACGGCGGCGTGGCCCAAGGCGCAATGCACGCCTTATCGCGTCAAGAAGACCTGCCCCAATCCCTGGCACAGAACCGCCTGTGGATCACCTGGCAATTGGACCCTCACAGCAGCGCCTACACCATTCCAGGCGCCTTGCACCTGCGCGGCGAGCTGGATGAAGACGCACTGCGCCACAGCTTCCAGCAACTGATCCAGCGTCACGAAGCCCTGCGCACGCGCTTCTACGAGCGCGATGGTCAGGCGTTTCAGCGTGTCGAGGCTACGGCGGATTTCGAACTGCCGGTCATCGACCTCAGCGACTTGCCAAACGCCGTGCGCGAAGCCCGTGCGCAACAGGTTCGCGAAGACCAGGCGCGCAGCCCGTTCGACCTGGAAACAGGCCCGTTGCTGCGGGTTACCCTGGTGCGCCTGGGCGATGAAGAGCACCAACTGCTGGTGACGCTGCACCACATCATTGCTGACGGTTGGTCGCTGAATATCCTGATCGACGAGTTCTCGCGCCTGTACGCCGCTGCCGCCCAAGGCCAGTCCCTGGAGTTGCCGCCGCTGGCCTTGCAATACGCTGACTACGGCAGCTGGCAGCGCCAATGGTTGGCCGAAGGCGAGGGCCAGCGACAGCTGACGTACTGGACAGCGCAGTTGGGTGACGAGCATCCGGCCCTGAACCTGGCCACCGATCACCCGCGTGCCGCCCAGCATCGGCACAGCGCCTCGCGCCATCGCCAGCGCCTGGATGCGCGCCTCAGTGCGGCGATTCGCCAGACCGCCCAGGCCCACGACTCAACATCGTTCATGCTGTTGTTGGCGACGTTCCAGACCTTGCTCTATCGCTACAGTGGCCAGCGCGATATCCGTATCGGCGTGCCCAATGCCAACCGCCCACGCCATGAAACCCAGGGCCTGATCGGCTTCTTTATCAACACCCTGGTGCTGCGCGCCGAGCTGGACGGGCGCCTGCCGTTCAACCAGCTGTTGGCCGCCACTCGCGAGACCACATTGTCCGCCCAGGCCCATCAAGACCTGCCCTTTGAACAACTGCTGGAAGCCTTCCCCCACGCCCGCGAACAGGGCCTGTTCCAGGTCATGTTCAACCACCAGCAGCGCGACCTCAGCGCCTTGCGCCGCCTGCCGGGCCTGCTGGCCGATGAGTTGCCCTGGCACAGCCGCGAAGCCAAGTTCGACCTGCAACTGCACAGCGAAGAAGACCGCAACGGGCGCTTGAGCCTGTCGTTCGACTACGCCGACGAGCTGTTCGATTGCGCGACCATCCAGCGTCTGGCCGAGCACTTTATCCATCTACTTCAAGCTGTGTGCGCGCAACCACAACACGCCATCGGCGACCTGCCGTTGATGCAGGCTGACGAACAGCAACCCTGGAGCGAAGCCCCCTGCGCGCCGGCCCGGCACTGGCTGCCCCAACTGCTCAACCAACAAACGTCGGACGCCACCGCATTGGTCTGGCAGGACGGCAGCCTGACCTTCGCCCAACTGCACACCCAGGCCAACCGCCTGGCCCATTACCTGCGCGACAAAGGCGTCGGCCCGGACGTGTGCGTGGCCATCGCCGCCGAGCGTTCGCCGCAACTGCTGATCGGCCTGCTCGCCATCATCAAGGCCGGTGGCGCCTACGTGCCGCTGGACCCGGATTACCCCGCCGAGCGCCTGGCCTACATGCTCAAGGACAGCGGCGTGCAACTGCTGCTCACCCAGACCGCGTTGCTGCCCCAACTGCCCAGCGCCGAAGGCGTATGCGTGATTGCCATGGACAGCCTGCATCTGGACAGCTGGCCGACCCAGGCGCCAGGCTTGCACCTGCACGGCGATAACCTCGCCTACGTGATTTACACCTCCGGTTCCACCGGCCAACCCAAAGGCGTGGGCAACACCCACGGCGCCCTGGCCGAGCGTTTGCAGTGGATGCAGGCCACCTATCAACTGAACGAAACCGATGTGCTGATGCAAAAGGCGCCAATCAGTTTCGACGTGTCGGTGTGGGAATGCTTCTGGCCACTGATTACCGGCTGCCGCCTGGTATTGGCCGGGCCGGGCGAACATCGCGACCCGCACCGCATCGCGCAGCTTGTGCAGGAACATGGGGTGACCACGCTGCACTTCGTGCCACCGTTGTTACAGCTGTTTATCGATGAACCCCTGGCAGCCGAATGCACCAGCCTGCGTCGCCTGTTCTCCGGTGGCGAAGCCTTGCCCGCCGAGTTGCGTAACCGTGTACTGGCGCGCTTGCCCGCGGTGCAATTGCACAACCGCTATGGCCCGACCGAAACCGCGATCAACGTCACCCACTGGCAGTGCGCCGCCTCGGATGGCGAGCGCTCGCCGATTGGCCGGCCATTGGGCAATGTGATCTGCCGCGTACTGGACGAGCAACTCAACCCGCTACCGGCCGGTGTGCCGGGCGAATTGTGCATCGGCGGTATCGGCCTGGCGCGGGGTTACCTGGGCCGTGCCGGGCTGACGGCCGAACGTTTTGTCGCCGACCCGCTGGGCGCGGCGGGCACCCGCTTGTATCGCACCGGTGACCGTGCGCGCTGGAACGCCGATGGTGTGCTCGAATACCTCGGACGCCTCGATCAGCAGGTCAAACTGCGCGGTTTCCGGGTAGAGCCGGAAGAAATCGAAGCGCGCCTGCTGGCCCAGGCAGGCATCGCCCAGGCCGTGGTGCTGGTGCGTGATGCCCAGTTGATCGGCTACTACACCGCCGACGCCGAACTGGATGAGCAAAGGGTCAAAATCGCCCTGGCTGCCGAGTTGCCGGAGTACATGGTGCCCGCGCTGCTGATGCGCCTGGACGCCATGCCCCTGAGCCCCAGCGGCAAGCTCGACCGGCGTGCCTTGCCAGAGCCGGTATGGCAAACCCGCGAACACGTCGAACCGCATACACCTTTGCAACTGCACATCGCCGCGATCTGGCGCGAGGTGCTTGGCCTGCCACGCATCGGCCTGCGCGATGACTTTTTCGCACTCGGCGGGCACTCGTTGCTGGCCACGCAAATCATCTCCCGCACCGGCCAGGCCTGTGACGTCGAACTGCCGCTGCGCACCCTGTTCGAAGCCAGCGAGCTGGGTGATTTCGCCGAGCAGGTCGGGCTGATCCAGGCGGCGGGCCAGCGCAACCAACAGACGGCCATCGCCAAAGTCGACCGCAGCCAGCCGGTCCCCTTGTCCTATTCCCAGCAGCGCATGTGGTTCCTCTGGCAGATGGAACCGGACAGCCCGGCCTACAACGTCGGCGGCATGGCGCGCCTGCGCGGCGTGCTGGATGTGGGACGTTTCGAGGCCGCCTTGCAGGCCTTGATCATGCGTCACGAAACCCTGCGCACTACCTTCCCAAGTGTCGATGGTGTGGCCTGTCAAAAGGTCTCGGCGCAAACCAATGTGCGCATGGATTGGCAGGATTTCTCCGCGCTGAATGAGCCGCAGCGCCAGCAGCGTTTGCAGCAACTGGCCGATGTCGAGGCGCACACGCCGTTCAACCTGGAAACCGGGCCGCTGTTGCGCGCCTGCCTGGTCAAGGCCGGCGAGCAGGAACACTACCTGGTGCTGACCCTGCACCATATCGTCACCGAAGGCTGGGCCATGGACATCTTTGCCCGTGAACTCAGCGCCTTGTATGAAGCCTTTATCGACGAGCGCGACTCACCGCTGCCAGCGTTGCCGGTGCAGTACCTCGATTACAGCGTATGGCAACGCCAGTGGATGGAAGCCGGTGAGCGCCAGCGTCAGCTGGACTACTGGACCGCCCAACTGGGCAACGAACATCCGTTGCTGGAATTGCCCGGCGACCGTCCACGGCCACCCGTGCAAAGCCACCGGGGCGAGCTGTACCGCTTTGATTTGAGCGATGAGCTGGCCGCCCGCGTGCGAGCCTTCAACGCCCAGCACGGCCTCACGCTGTTCATGACCATGACCGCGACCCTGGCGGTGTTGCTCTACCGCTACAGCGGCCAGACCGACCTGCGCATCGGCGCGCCAGTGGCCAACCGTATCCGTCCGGAAAGCGAAGGCTTGATTGGCGCGTTCCTCAATACCCAGGTGCTGCGTTGCCAGCTCACTGGGCAGATGCGGGTCAGCGAGCTGTTCGAGCAGGTGCGCCATACTGTGATCGAGGGCCAGTCCCACCAGGACCTGCCGTTCGACCATCTGGTGGAAGCCCTGCAACCGCCGCGCAGCGCGGCGTACAACCCGTTGTTCCAGGTGATGTGCAACGTGCAGCGCTGGGAATTCCAGCAAAGCCGCCAACTGGCTGGCATGACCGTGGAGTACCTGGCCAACGATGCGCGGGCGACCAAGTTCGACCTCAACCTGGAAGTCACCGACCTCGACCATCGCCTGGGTTGCTGCCTGACCTACAGCACCGACCTGTTCGACGAGCCGCGCATTGCACGCATGGCCGCGCATTGGTGCAACCTGCTCGAAGCGTTGATCGCCGATCCTCACCAGCGCCTCAGCGAATTGCCGTTGCTGAGCGCAGATGAACAACGCGCCTTGCAAGACAGCCTGGGGGTGGGGAAGGGCGAGCATCGCCTCGACCAGTGCATCCATCAACTGTTCAGCCAGCAGGCCAGCCAGCGGCCGGAGTCCCCGGCGCTGACCTTTGCCGGTGTGACCCTCTCGTATGCGCAACTGGATGAGCGCGCCAACCGCCTGGCCTGGATGCTGCGCGAGCGTGGCGTGGGCCCGCAGGTGCGCGTGGGCCTGGCGCTGCCGCGTTCGCTGGAAATGGTCATCGGTTTGCTGGCGATCCTCAAGGCCGGCGGTGCCTATGTGCCGCTGGACCCCGAATACCCGCTGGATCGCTTGCATTACATGATCGAAGACAGTGGCATCGGCCTGCTGCTCAGTGATGCGGCCCTGTTCGAAGCCCTGGGTGAATTGCCGGCGACGGTGGCGTGCTGGTGCCTGGAGGATGACTCGCCGGTGCTGGCCAATTACCCCGCCGAGGCGCTGCCGCTGGTGAGCCTGGCGCAACACCAGGCGTACCTCATCTACACCTCGGGTTCCACGGGCAAGCCCAAAGGTGTGGTGGTGTCCCACGGTGAGATCGCCATGCATTGCCAGGCAGTGATCGAGCGGTTTGACATGCGCCCGGATGACTGCGAACTGCACTTTTACTCGATCAACTTCGACGCTGCCACCGAACGTTTGCTGGTGCCGCTGCTGTGCGGGGCGCGGGTGGTATTGCGCGCCCAGGGCCAGTGGGATGCCGAAGAGATCTGCGCGCTGATCCGTACCCATCGCATCAATGTGCTCGGTTTCACCCCCAGCTACGGCAGCCAGTTGGCGCAGTGGCTGGCGACCCAGCAACAGACACTGCCGGTGCGCATGTGCATCACCGGTGGCGAAGCCTTGACCGGCGAACACCTGCAACGCATCCGTGCGGCGTTTACGCCCCAGCTGTTCTTCAACGCCTACGGCCCCACCGAAACCGTGGTGATGCCCCTGGCCAGCCTGGCGCCCGAGCAGTTGGAGGAGGGCGCTGGCAGTGTGCCGATCGGTAGCATCGTCGGCGCGCGCGTGGCCTACATTCTCGACGCCGACCTGGCGCTGGTGCCCCAGGGCGCCAGCGGTGAGCTGTACATCGGTGGCGCCGGCCTGGCCCAGGGTTACCACCAGCGGCCGGGGATGACGGCGGAGCGCTTTGTCGCAGACCCGTTTGCTGGCAAGGGTGGGCGCCTGTACCGCACCGGCGACCTGGTACGCCAACGCGCCGATGGCCTGGTGGAGTACCTGGGGCGCATCGACCATCAGGTGAAGATCCGCGGTTTTCGCATCGAACTGGGCGAAATCGAAACGCGCTTGCTCGAACATGACGCTGTGCGCGAAGCGGTGGTACTGGCACTGGAGGCGCCGAGTGGCAAGCAACTGGTGGCGTACCTGGTCAGCGATGCCGAGCACGCCGCCTTGCGCGACGCGTTGAAGGCGCACCTCAAGGCGCAACTGCCGGACTACATGGTGCCCGCGCATCTGATCGTGCTGCAGAGCATGCCGCTGACCGCCAACGGCAAGCTCGACCGCCGTGCCTTGCCTGAGCCGGACCCAGAGGCCAATCGCCAAGCCTACGTCGCGCCGCGCAGCGAGCTGGAACACAGCCTGGCCGCCATCTGGTGCGCGGTGCTGAACGTGGAGCAAGTCGGCCTCGACGATAACTTCTTTGAACTGGGCGGCGACTCGATCCTGTCGATCCAGGTGGTGAGCCGGGCGCGCCAGGCCGGGATTCATTTCAGCCCCCGTGACCTGTTCCAGCACCAGACCGTACAGAGCCTGGCTGCCGTGGCGACTCGCTCGGAGCTCATTATCGCCGAGCAAGGATTGCTGACCGGCCCCTCGGGCCTCACGCCGATCCAGCACTGGTTCTTCGACACCGACATCCCGGCGCGCCAGCACTGGAACCAGGCATTGGTGCTCAAGCCACTGCAACTGCTCGATGCCCATCGCCTGGAGCAAGCGCTGCTGGCGGTGCTGGAACACCACGACGCGCTGCGCTTGAGCTTTACCCCGCGCGATGCGCAATGGCATGCCGAACATATGGGCGTGCCGGAAGGCAGCGTGCTGCTGCAGGCGCAGGTGCGCGACATGCAGGCGTGCACGGCGTTGTTCACCGACACCCAGCGCAGCCTCGACCTGGCACAGGGGCCGCTGCTGCGCGCCTTGCTGGTGGACGGGCCGCAAGGTCAGCAGCGCTTGCTGATCGCCATCCATCACCTGGTGGTGGACGGCGTGTCGTGGCGCGTCCTGCTGGAAGACCTGCAAAACGTTTATCGCCAACTCAGTGACGGCCAGTCCGTCAGCCTGCCGGCCAAAACCAGCGCGCTGCGCGATTGGGCTGCGCGCTTGCAAGCCTATGCCCACAGTGAGTCCTTGCGCGAAGAGTTGAGCCTGTGGCAAGCGCAACTAGCTGGCCCCACCGTGGCCTTGGCAGTACAGCGCCCCCAAGGCGCACGACGCCATAGCGATGCCGAAACGGTCAGCGTGCGCCTGGATGCCGAGCGCACCCGGCAGTTGCTGCAACAGGCGCCGAGTGCCTATCGCACCCAGGTCAACGACCTGTTGCTGACCGCCCTGGCCCGCGTACTGTGCCGCTGGAGCGGGCAGGCCTCGGCACTGATCCAGCTGGAAGGCCATGGCCGCGAAACCTTGTTCGATGACATCGACCTGACCCGCAGCGTGGGCTGGTTCACCAGTGCCTATCCGTTGCGTCTGACGCCGCAGGCCGAGCAAGGCGACTCGATCAAGGCGATCAAGGAGCAACTGCGTGGCGTGCCGCATAAAGGTTTGGGGTATGGCGTGCTGCGTTACCTGGCCGATGACCTGTGCAAACAGAGCATGGCCGCATTGCCGAGCGCGCAGATTACCTTCAACTACCTGGGCCAGTTCGACCAGAGCTTTGGCACTGACGCGCTGTTCCATCCGCTGGAGGAATCCGCCGGTCAGGCCCATGACCCGGATGCGCCGTTGCCCAACGAACTGAGCATCGACAGCCAGGTGTATGGCGGCGAGCTAGTGCTACGCTGGACCTTCAGCCGTGAGCGGTATGATCAGCAGGTGATTGGCGATCTGGCCGAAGCTTACCTGGCTGAATTGCACAGCCTGATCGCCCATTGCCTGCAGGACGATGCCGGCGGCCTCACGCCGTCCGACTTCCCCCTGGCGCGCCTGAGCCAGGTGCAACTGGACGCCTTGCCGGTCCCGGCCAGCGCCATCGAAGACGTCTACCCGCTGACCCCGATGCAGGAGGGCTTGCTGCTGCACACGCTGCTGGAGCCCGGCACCGGCCTGTATTACATGCAGGACCGCTATCGCATCAACAGCGCCCTGGACCCGGAGCGTTTTGCCCAGGCCTGGCAAGCGGTGATCGCCCGCCACGAAGCCTTGCGTGCCTCGTTCTGCTGGAACGTCGGCGAAGACATGCTGCAAGTGATCCACAAGCCCGGCAGCACGCCGATTGAGTACCTGGACTGGAGCACCGACCCGCAGGATGAGCAGGAGCCGCGTCTGCAAGCCTTGCTCAAGGCCGAGCGCGAAGCCGGCTTTGACCTGCTCAATCAAGCACCTTTCCACTTGCGCCTGATCCGCGTGGCCGAGGCGCGCTACTGGTTCATGATGAGCAACCACCACATCCTGATCGATGCCTGGTGCCGTTCGCTGCTGATGAATGACTTCTTCGATATCTACACAGCCCTGGGCGAAGGCCGCGATGCGCAACTGGCAGCGCCGCCGCGCTACCGCGACTACATTGCCTGGCTGCAACGCCAGGACCTCAACGAAGCGCGCCAGTGGTGGCAGCAAAACTTGCAAGGCTTCGAGCGCGCCACGCCGATCCCGAGCGACCGCCCGTTCCTGCGCGAACACGCTGGTGGCAGCGGCGGCATGGTGGTGGGCGACTGCTACACCCGCCTGGATGCCCGCGACGGTGCGCAACTGCGCGAACTGGCCCAGGCGCATCAGCTTACCGTCAACACCTTCGCCCAGGCGGCGTGGGCCCTGGTGCTGCGGCGTTTGAGTGGTGATCGCGATGTGTTGTTCGGCGTCACCGTGGCCGGGCGCCCGGTGGACATGCCCGAGATGCAACGTACCGTCGGCCTGTTTATCAACAGCATCGCGTTGCGGGTAAAACTGCCCGAGGACGGCCAGCGCTGCAGCGTGCGCCAGTGGTTGAGCGCCTTGCTCGACAGCAATATGCAATTGCGCGAGTACGAATACCTGCCGCTGGTGACGATCCAGGAGCATAGCGAACTGCCCAAGGGCCAGCCGCTGTTCGACAGCCTTTTTGTGTTCGAGAACGCGCCAGTGGAAGTCTCGGTGCTGGACCGTGCGCAAAGCCTGAACGCCACCTCGGATTCTGGCCGTACCCACACCAACTTCCCGCTGACGGCGGTGTGCTATCCAGGCGATGACCTCGGTTTGCACCTGTCCTACGACCAGCGTTATTTCGATGAAAGCACCGTGCAAGGCATGCTCGCTGAATTCAAGCGCCTGTTGCTGGCGCTGGTGCAGGGCTTCCATGGTGACATGGACGAGCTGGCGCTGATGGGTGAGCAGGAACGTGAATTCCTCGTGGAAGGCTGTAACCAGAGCGCACATGCCTACCCGCTGGAACGCAGCTATATCGAGTTGTTCGAGGCGCAGGTCGCGCAGCATCCGCAGCGTATCGCCGCCAGTTGTCTTGACCAGCAATGGAGCTACGAGGATCTGAATCGCCGCAGCAATGGCCTCGGCCACGCGCTGATTGCGGCGGGTGTCGGCCTGGACCAACCGGTGGCGTTGTTGGCTGAACGTGGGCTGGATTTGCTCGGTATGATCATCGGCAGCTTCAAGGCCGGCGCCGGCTATCTGCCGTTGGACCCGGGCCTGCCGGGCCAGCGCCTGAGCCGCATCATCGACCTGAGCCGCACGCCGTTGCTGGTGTGCACCGAGGCGTGCCGTGAACAGGCCATCGAGTTGCTCGAAGGTGTCGATTGCCAGTTGCTGGTGTGGGAGGAAATTCCCGCCCGTGGTGAAAACCCAAGTGTCTACAGTGGCCCGGACAACCTTGCTTACGTGATCTACACCTCAGGCTCCACCGGCTTGCCCAAGGGTGTGATGGTGGAACAGCGCGGCATGCTCAACAACCAATTGAGCAAGGTACCGTACCTGAACCTGAGCGATGCCGATGTGATCGCCCAGACCGCGTCGCAAAGCTTCGATATTTCTGTGTGGCAGTTCCTCGCCGCGCCGCTGTTTGGCGCGCGTGTGGACATTGTGCCCAATACCATCGCCCATGATCCGCAAGGGTTGTTGGCCCACGTTCAAGCACAGGGCATCACCGTGCTGGAGAGTGTGCCGTCGCTGATCCAGGGCATGTTGGCCCAGGAGCGTATCCGCCTCGACGGCCTGCGCTGGATGTTGCCGACCGGGGAGGCCATGCCACCTGAGCTGGCCCATCAGTGGCTGCTGCGTTACCCGCAAATTGGCCTGGTGAATGCCTACGGCCCGGCGGAATGCTCCGATGATGTGGCGTTCTTCCGCGTCGATCTGGCGTCGACCCGTGGCACTTACCTGCCGATTGGTACGCCGACCGACAACAACCGTTTGTACCTGCTCGATGGCGCATTGGAACTGGTGCCCCAAGGCGCCGTGGGCGAGTTGTGCGTCGCTGGCACCGGTGTCGGTCGCGGCTACGTCAGCGATCCGCTGCGTACTGCCCAGGTCTTTGTGCCCAACCCATTTGGCGCGCCCGGCGAGCGGCTCTACCGTACCGGCGATCTGGCGCGGCGCCGCAGCGACGGCGTGTTGGAGTACGTCGGTCGGATCGACCATCAAGTGAAGATTCGCGGCTACCGCATTGAACTGGGTGAAATCGAAGCGCGCCTGCACGAACAACCTGACATCCGCGACGCGGCGGTCGGGGTTCAGGAGGGCGTCAATGGTAAGCATCTGGTTGGCTACCTGGTGGCGGCCGATGCAACATTGAACACTGGCGAGCGCCTGGAGCGCATCAAGCAACGCCTGCGTGCCGAACTGCCCGAATACATGGTGCCGCTGCATTGGCTATGGCTTGACCGCCTGCCCCTGAATGCCAACGGTAAACTCGACCGCAAGGCCCTGCCGGCCCTGGAGATTGGTCAGTTGCACAGCCAGGACTATGTGACGCCTCGCACTGAACTGGAAGCCACGTTGGCGGCTATCTGGGCTGAGGTGCTGAGG
Organism: Pseudomonas sp. FSL W5-0203; assembly: GCF_001896155.1. Taxonomy (NCBI): domain Bacteria; kingdom Pseudomonadati; phylum Pseudomonadota; class Gammaproteobacteria; order Pseudomonadales; family Pseudomonadaceae; genus Pseudomonas; species Pseudomonas sp. FSL W5-0203. Next base: position 113,816 of record NZ_MPOR01000015.1, on the reverse strand, counting down.
GTCGAACGGGTCGGGGTGCGGGACAACTTCTTCGAACTGGGCGGGCACTCGCTGCTGGCTACGCAGATCGCTTCACGGGTGCAGAAAACGTTGCAGCGCGACGTGCCGCTGCGGGCGATGTTCGAGTGCAGCACGGTGGCGGAGCTGGCGGAGTATATCGACGGGTTGGCGGCCAATGAGATCAGTGCGGAGAAGGTGGATCGGTTGAGTGATTTGATGGCTGAACTGGAGGGGTTCTAAGGCGCAAAGGGCGCTGTCCATTGGTCGGGCAGCGCGGTTTTTTCAGCGCGAACTGTCAATTCTGACAGTAGGAAAAAAGGCGTTTTTTCGATGTGATAGCGCGGTGTCGATCAGGACTTACACCTGTACCTCGGCATTTCCTGCCAATTGAAAAAGGACCTCTCCCCATGCCCAAATTATTGCTGGATCTGCCCGAGCCAACGCTAGTTGAGGCTGAAAATGGCCGTGTCGATTCACTCACTCTGATAGACGGAGGCAATGTCAGCGCCTGCTACGACGACATGCAGGCAACTGACCGTATCACGCTGAATTGGCCACTGGCTGGCAGCGCTTATCCGCCGATACCACCCCAGAATGGCAGCGACGCAGGCTGTATCAACATTTATATCCCTGCCGAATACATAGCACTATGGTTGGACAATTACGTGTTGTTCACTTACACCGTTACCCGAAACGGGGATGATCAAACGTCCTTACAAGGTCAAGTATGGATCAGCCTGCCCTCGAACCTGCCTCAGGTGCAAATTCTCAAAGCAACCGATGGCAAACTGGATCTTTCTTTGTTGTGCTGTAAAGATCCGATTCTTTACCTTCCACCCTGGGTATTTGCCGACACAATCCAGACGGTCGAGTGCTATATAGGCGGTATCTATCCCGATGGGTCCAAGGCCAGACTCTACCCATTCAAGGATGAACCGGTTACCGACGAAGACATACGCCTGGGCTGGCGTCGAGCAATCCCTCGGGAGTTGTTCCAACAACTTAAACATGACAGCGAACTGTTTATTTTGGCCTCCGTGCGCTTCAGCCGGGCTACTCCCTATAGATCGTTCCCCTCTCTACTGTTGACATTGCTCACCGAACCTCACCTGGAACTGTCGCCACCTGACCTCAAGGAAGCAGTACACACCGAGTTCGACGGTTGGGTGATCAATCCCATAAACACGGTTGACGGTGCGCATATCACTGTGGGGTATGAGGGCATGTGCAGCGGTGACACGGTATGCCCGAAGTTTTTCGGGACGCCGGGGCCTGGAACGCCGGTGCTGGAGTGCCGCCAACCGGATGAAGGTGAAACCAGCCTGGTATTTGCGGTACCGCCTTCTGCGATTCGCGCCAACTTTAAGCAAACCATTACCTTGATGTACGACGTCACGCGCTGCGATGGCAGCCAATGGCCGTCACCCGAACGCAGGGTAAAAGTGCTGGGTATAACGGGGTTGCCGAAGTCGGATATTGAACAGTCCACGGGTAATAGGCTGGACCTCAATACTTTTCGCGGCGACGCAACGGGCGTGGTGCCCATTTGGAGTTATGCCATTGAGCAGGACTGCTGCTGGATGTGGGTGACCGGTACGCTTGAGGATGGTAGCGACTATTGTTTTTATGTGTTGGAAGGCGTGCCGCTTGAAGCCGCCTGGTTACACGATGGGGTCGATACACCGATCTCCCGGGCCAAGTTGCAAAAGCTGGAGGATTGTAAAGAGTTTGAACTGCATTTTGCGGTGAACTTCGACGGTCAGTGTGCGTGGGAGACTGCCGTCGAGTTCCCAGTTCGGACTTTCAGCATCGAGCAAGAGGCTTTGACACTACCCCCTCCAAGGGTGTGCCAAGCGGTGGATGATCAACTGACCATCTGGAATGGGCGGAACGGTGTGACGGTGCGGGTGGAGTATGAGCGGATTAGCTCCCTTCATACGATCGGGGTGAAGTGGGTCAAACCGGACGGTACGAGCCTGCCGTTGGAATCAAAACCGGGCAACAGCGATCCGGGCTATGTGGATTTCGCGATCCCGCGTGAAGCGGTGATCCAGGGTGCAGGTAAAACCATCCTGATCCATTACATAGTGACCAGTACTTGTAAGCTGGCGCCGTCGAAGACGCTTGCGTTGAAGATCAGTGTGCCGACCCGGTTGCCGACACCCGTTGTGCCAGAGGCTACGTCACCTGCTGCCCAAGGTGGGGTCCTGGATCTACGGACGTTCCCCGCAGATGCACATATAGCCGTCAATGACGAAAACTTCGATAGGGCTTGGTGGTTCGCGCTGGAAGGACAGAAAGGCTGGTTGGAATGTACCGGCACTAAGGAGGACGGTTCTTCACACACCGTTCACGTGATGACGGATGAGTTGATTACGCTGTCTGATGTGAACAACGGCCTGAAGCGTGTGTTAGCGCGTTCCGATCTGGAAGGGTTTCGCGATAAGACACCTTTGACCATTGTCTTCAAGGTGAACACTGATGGCAGTACCAGTGTGTCTGATGCGATCGAGTTTCCGGCACTGCTATTGACGCTACGCAAACGATTCAGCGATATAACTGATTTTGACCCTAGTAAAAAAGGCTGGAATGGATGGCAAAAAGGAGCGGGTGCCGCAGACCCCAGGGACATGGTTCCAAAACAAGTGGGCGGTCAACATTATTTGTTTGATTGGGGTTATACCAACACTCGAGACTTGGCTACTCAGAGAGAGAAGTTGTTCAAAGTATTCAGCGACCTGGAGATTGGCCGTACCTACACGTTCAGTGTCGACGTTCGTGATAACAGTGGCGCGCGTCCGTTGCCGATAATTGCTCTAGTCGCTTCGGGAAAAGAAATTGTCACCCCGACGCTATTGGATACACGGATCTGGAGAACGTTAAAAGGTGTGTTTACTCCGTCATCGTCTGTAGTAAGGCTCAGTATTGATAATGTGCAATTGGGGATGGGGGGTAATGATTTTGATGTGACATTGCTGGTTGTTGAGGAAGTTTAATCGGGGCCATGACGAGAATGCCTGCGTTAACACAGGCATTCTTGTTCACGAACTTAGGGCTGATTACTTCGGCCCAAGAATCTTCACCAACTTCTCCGGCGACGGCGCCCCTTGCTGCTGCTGCAACCCCCCCTTGTCATCCAGATAGAAAATCGCCGGCGTCGCCGACAACTCCAGTTCATCCATCAGCTTCATATTGGCATCAAGCTTGGCCTCAACCTCGGCCGGGATCTTTTCCAGCGCCTTGAGCTTGCTGCCCTTGCCGGCGGCTTCGTGTTCTTGCAGGGCTTTTTGCGGGTCTTTGGCGGCGAGCAGGGCGGCGGATTTGCCTGGGCTGTCTTCGCGGATGATGCCGACCATGATGTGGCGCAACTGCACCTTGCCGGCCTTCACCCACGGGCGGGCCTGTTCCCAGAACATGTTGCAGTACGGGCAGTTGGGGTCGCTGAACAGGTAGACGGTGCGCGGGGCGTTTTTATCGCCGTCCTGGATCCAGCTGCTGTTTTCCATCTTGGCCCAGACTTCCTTTGCCATCGGCGCGTACACCAGTTTTTCCAGGGGCGCGGTGCTCAGGTCATTGCCTTGGGCGTCGTACAGGTTGCCGGCGATCACATGCTTGCCGTCGGCGGTCAGGTACAGGGCCATGCCACGGTTCTGGTACTGGGCGGCGTAGCCGGTGAGGCCACTGGGCGCATCGAATTTGCCGATGATCTTGGCACCCTTGGCTTCGATCTGTTTGATCGGGGCCGGCAGGTCTTCGGCCTGGGCCAGCGTAGCGGCTAGCGTCAAAGGCAGCAGGGTCAGCAGGTGGCGGAGGCGAGGCATGTCGGTTTCCTTGTCGTGGTGTTGTCGAAGGGTTCCATGGCACGAGCCAGGCTGGCTTCGGAGAGTTCGCCCAGGTGGCTGTTGATCAGGCGCCCATCGGCTTGGTAGAACAGCGTAGTCGGCAAGGCCATGGAACCCACGGCCTGGCCGAGGCGGCCGCTGGCGTCGAACAGCACGTTGTCCAGGGTCAGGCCCTGGGTGGCCAGGTAGGTGCTGACGCTTTGCATGCTTTCGGCCTGGTTGACGAACAGGAAGGTCACGTCGGGGCGCATGCGCTGGGCGTTTTCCAGTACGGGCATTTCGCGCCGGCACGGCGGGCACCAGGTGGCCCAGAGGTTGATCACCAACGGGCCGCCTTGATAATCCGCCAGTTGCACCACCTCGCCATTGGCATTGCGCAGGGTGATATCCGGCAGGCGTGTGCCTTTTTCGTACAGGCTCAGGGACAGGCTGGTCATGCCCCAGAACAACAGGCCGGTGATCACCCCGGCGCTGAGCGGCTTGCGAAGGGTCGGGCGACGCCAGCCGTACGCCAGCGCGCCGAGGATCAGCGCGATGATCCCGGGCCAGGCGAGAAAGCCGCCGTCACGCAGGTCGACCATTTTCACCCAGTCGTTGCTGTAATAACTCCAGTACATCAGCACAAAGCTGACCCGGGCGGCGAGCAGGCCCAGCAGAAACAGGCTGAACAGCACCGACTCCGGGTTTTCGCCGCCGCGCTTGGCCACGCGCCAGCCCACCAGGGTGGCGAGAATCAGCGCGCTGATCAGCAGCAGGTGATTCAGGGCGATGGCGAAGGTGCCGATGGTAAGGGTCAGCATCAGAGAGCGTCCCGCGTCTGGGTCCAGCGTTGCAGGAAGGCGGCGGCGTCTACTTCCCCGGTGATGCGTTGGGCGCGGCGTTCTTCACCGTCCGGGCCGATCCACACGAAGCTCGGTGGCCCTGGCACTTTGTAGCGGCCCAGCAGCTCGCGGCTGGCGGCGTTGTCGGCGGTGACGTCCAGGCGTAACAGGCGCACGTCTCTGAGCGCGTCCATCACCTCGGGTTTGCCGAACACCTGTTTCTCCATGATCTTGCACGACACGCACCAGTCGGCGTAGTAGTCCAGCAGCACCCATTGGCCCTGGGCCTTGGCGCTGTCGAGCTGGCTTTGCAGCACGGCCGGGTCGTTGATCGTGGTGAAGGCATCGTGGGCGCTCGGTGCACCGGCGACCTTTGAGCCGCTGTAGACCTTCAAGGGTTGCCACAGCTCATCGCTGCCACCGGCCGCCCCCACCACCAGCACCGCGCCCCACAGACCCAGCACCAGGGAACCAGCTCCGAATACCTTGGCCGCCAGGCCGGACTCACGGGCCAGCGCCCAGCCACAGTACGCCATCACCAGCGCCAAGGCGCCCCACAGGCCGATCCACAGGCTGTCGCCGACCACCGGGCGAATCATCAGCACCGCGGTGCCCAGGAACAGGAAGCCGAAGATGCCCTTGAGCACGTTCATCCAGGTGCCCGGCTTGGGCAGGAAGCGGTTGCCCACAGTGACCAACAGCAACAACGGAATGCCGATACCGATGCCCATGGCGAACAGGATCAGGCCGCCGTGCAGCGCATTGCCGCTTTGAGCGATATACAACAGGGCGCCGGCCAGGGGCGCGGTCATGCACGGCCCCACCAGCAGGCCGGACAATGCGCCGAGCACACCGGCACCCACCAGGCTGCCACCGCTTTGCTGGCGGCTGACGTTATCGAGGCGGTCGCGCAGGAAGGCGGGCAGTTGCAGTTCAAAGAAGCCGAACATCGGCAGGGCGAGCAGCACGAACAACGCGGCAAAGCTGCCAAGGATCCACGGGGTTTGCAGCAACGCCGCCAGGTTGGCGCCGAGCAACGCGGCCATCACCCCCAGGGCGGCATACACCAGCGCCATGCACACCACGTAACTGCCGGCCAGGGCAAAGCCACGGCGCGGGCTGGCGCCACTGCCCACCACCAGGCCGGCGAGGATCGGCAGCATCGGCAACGAGCAGGGCGCAAACGCCAACAGCAGGCCCAGGCCGAAGAACACCAGCAGGCTCCACCCCAGGCTGCGCTGTTGCAGGCCGCTGGCCAGGCTTTGGTCCTGGGCTTGCGCGGTCGCGGCGACGGCCGGGTTGCCGCCCAGGTCCACGGTGATCGACTGCGGCGGATAGCACAGACCCGCATCGGCGCAGCCCTGCCAGCCGAGCTTGACCTGGCCGGTGGTGCCGGCGGGGATCTTCACTTCCAGGCCCTGGCGATAGACTTGCTGCTCGCCAAAGAACTCGTCGCTATGGGCTTCACCCTCGGGCAGCACGGGTTTTTCGGCCAGGCCGTCGAACTTCATGCGTTGCTGGTAAAGGTAATAACCGTCGGCAATCTGCCAAAACAGCTGGGTTTCGCCGCTCTCAAGACGTTCGGAGGTAAAGGCGAAGGCTTTGCCCACCGGGAGGAAGTCGGGTTTGGTTTCGAAGGGGCTGCCCGGCGCTGCCTGGGCGAATCCCGCGAACAACACCAGCAGAAAGGTAAACAGATGCCGCATGGTCAAGCCTTAGTTCGATGCAAGTGAGGCACACAATGTGTGGCGTTGATTAACCGATGATTAACCGCCGCTATTCTAGAGCGTAGGGATTATCCGGTGTTGCGAACTTTAGCGGCATAATGCGCGCTTAATCCGTGGCTTTTCTAATCGCGCCATCTTTTATGAAGGGTTAACCATGCACGTACTGGTCTGTGAAGACGACGAACTGATCGCCAGTGGCATCGTGGCCGGCCTGACCGCCCAGGGCTTTACCGTGGAGCGCGTGGCCACGGCCTCGGCGGCGCGGGCGATGCTCAAGGCCGCGGCCTTCGACATTATGGTGCTCGACCTTGGCCTGCCCGACGAAGACGGCCTCAAGCTGCTGCAACAACAGCGCAGCCAGGGGTTGGACATTCCGGTGCTGATCCTCACCGCGCGGGACTCGGTGACCAACCGCGTCGACGGCCTGCAAGCCGGCGCCGACGACTACCTGCTCAAGCCCTTCGACCTGCGTGAACTCGCTGCTCGCCTGCAAACCCTGCTGCGCCGTGTGGCGGGACGCAGCGTCAATCTGATCGAACATGGCCGCCTGGCCTACGACCCCAGCAGCCGCGAGACCTTCCTCGGCGGCCAGCCGGTAGATTTGTCCCGGCGTGAACAGGCGTTGTTGCAGGCGCTTTTGCACAACAAGGGCCGCGTACTGTCCAGTGAACAGCTCAAGGACAGCGTCTACGGCTTCAGCGACGAACTGGAAAGCAACGCCCTCAACGTGCATATCCACCACCTGCGGCGCAAGTTGGGCAATGGCATCGTCGAAACTGTCAGGGGGCTGGGCTATCGCCTGGGCACCGCTGATGGGGGAGAAAACACGCCGTGATGAGCTTGCGCCTGCGCCTGACGTTCAAGCTGGGCGCCGCTTTTGTACTGATCTGGGTGCTGGCGGCCGCCTGGATGCTCAACGATTTGCGCAACCAGATGATGTTTTCCCTCGACCAGCGCCTGGTGGCTTCGGCGCGCATGGTAGCCGGGCTCACCGAGCAGATGCCGGGCCTGGCCAGCGTCAGCGGTGGCGCGCATTTGCGTACCGAACAACTGAATGTGCCGGGCGGCATGGCCTGCCAGGTCAGTTCGTTGCGCGGCGAGATCCTGGCGCGCAGCCATACCACGCCGGAGGAAGGGCTGGAGTCGCGCCGCAGCGGTTTTCGCGACCAGATCATCGACGGCGTGGGCTGGCGCAGCTTTACCCTGTCCCGTGGCGACTTGCTGATCACCACCGCCGACCGCCAGGTGGAGCGTGAAGCCCTCAACCTGTCGATCCTGCTGGCGGCGTCGGTGCCGGTCGGTGTGGCATTGCTGGGCTGCCTGTGCCTGCTATGGCTGGGCATCGGCCAAAGCCTGGTGCCGCTCAACCGTATGCGGGATGCCTTGATGCGGCGCAGTGCCGATTCCCTGGAACCCTTGCAGATTCACCCGCTGCCCAGTGAACTCAAGCCGTTGCTCGACACCCAGAACCAACTGCTGCAGCGCATCGCCAAGACCATCGAGCGCGAACGTCGCCTGACCGGCGACGCCGCCCATGAGCTGCGCAGCCCGTTGACCGCGATCAAGACCCACCTGCAAGTCGCGCGCATGACCGAGGGCGCGGCCCGCGACCAGTCCCTGGCGCACGCCGAGGAGGGCGCCGACCGCTTGCATCGCACTCTGGAGCAACTGTTGTTGCTGGCGCGGGTGGAGGGCAGCCTGTCGTTTGACGATGGCCTGCAATCCAGTGCCGAGGAAGTCGCCCGGTTGGCGATCCAGGATGCCAACGCCGGCGACAATTCACGCATTGATCTGATCCTGGCGCCGGATCTTTCCCCTGTTCCAGTGGCAATGCCCGTTGGCCTTGCCGTCGCGGCCTTGCGTAACCTGCTGGACAACGCCTTGCGCCATACCCCCGCCGATACCCGCGTGGAACTGCAGGTGTTTTCTACCCCGGATAACGTGGTGTTCCGCGTGCGTGACCATGGCCAGCAGATCTCCAGCGAAGACCTGCAATACCTCACCCAACGCTTTTGGCGCAATGGCAGCAGCGAAGGTTGTGGCCTGGGCTTGGCGATTGTCCAGGCGATCGTGCAGCGTTGCTCCTGCTCGCTGCACTTCGACAGCCAGCCCGATGGTATGCGGGTCGACCTGGGCATGCCGTTGCGGCGCTGAGCTGCCCTTTTCACGTGGCAAATAATTACCGCCCGCCTGAGGCTCAAGTCTTCAGGATGGCGGTAATTTTTTTGTGCTTGAACGGGCCGAATGAGTCGGCCTGAATTGAAAAGGACTGTTCTTATGTTGGTGATCGACACCAGTTTCCCTGCCAGGGATTTCAACGACCGCCGCGGCGAATCCGTGCAGCAGGTGATTGTGCACTACACCGCAGCGCCCTTTGCTTCATCGCTACGCACCCTCACTCAAGATGGCGTCAGCGCCCACTACCTGCTGCCCGACCCCGATGAGCCCAGCTACTGTGCTGCCGGTTATGAAGAGCTGCGCGTGTTTCGCCTGGTGGACGAGGGCCAGCGCGCCTGGCACGCCGGCGTGAGTTATTGGGCGGGGAAGGCGGATCTCAACAGCCGCTCGGTGGGCATTGAAATCGTCAACCTGGCGCGGGATGACGCGGGCGTCTTTACCTTTACGCAATACGCACCCGCGCAGATTGACCTACTGATTGCATTGCTTCGCGACCTGCTGGAGCGCTATCCGCAGGTCGGCCCTACTGACTGGCTCGGGCATTCGGACGTGGCCTACTGGCGCAAGAGCGATCCGGGGCCTCGGCTGCCCTGGCGTCTGCTGCATGAAGCCGGCATTGGGGCTTGGTTTGATGAGCAGACGCGGGCGATGTACCAGCGCCGCTTTTGTGTCGGCTTGCCGCCGGAGGTCGAGGTGGAGAGGGCGTTTCAGCGTTATGGGTATAAGCCGGCGCAGAATCGCCGGGCCTTTGAGCAGCGCACCCGGGCGTTCCAGATGCACTTTCGGCCACGGGATTATTGTGGATTCCTGGATGCAGAGACGTGCGCGATTCTTTATGCGCTGAATGAAAAATACCGCGGGCTTCGGAGCTGAGCGCTGTTCAAATGTGGGAGCTGGCTTGCCTGCGAAAGCGGTAGTGCAGTAACCGATGCAGCGACTGACACACTGCCTTCGCGAGCAAGCCCGCTCCCACATTTTAATCTCCCCACAATCGGTAAATATCCGACCAACTTCCTAAATCCCCGTGCACCTGAAGCGTCTCCACAACAGGAAATCCGTGCGCATGCCCTTGGGCCAGACGCCAACGGATCGGCAGTTTGGTCACGATCAACAGCGTATTGAGGGATCCAGAGATGTCAGTCGCTACCAGCCGTATCGAAGACGCCCCGGTGCAGGCCGCGGAAACGCTCTATCAGTTTGACGAAAGTCCGCTGCTGGCCCGCCAGCGCCAGCAGGAATCCAACGCCCGCAGCTACCCTCGGCGCATCCCCTTGGCGCTCAAGCGCGCCAAGGGCATCTACGTGGAGGACGTCGAGGGGCGTCGGTTCATCGATTGCCTGGCCGGCGCCGGAACCCTGGCGCTGGGGCATAACCACCCGGTGGTGATCCAGGCCATCCAGCAAGTGCTGAGCGACGAACTGCCCCTGCATACTCTGGACCTGACTACGCCGGTCAAGGATCAATTCGTGCAGGACCTGTTCGGTTTGCTCCCATCGGAACTGGCGCGAGAAGCGAAAATCCAGTTCTGCGGTCCCACCGGCACCGATGCGGTGGAAGCCGCGTTGAAGCTGGTGCGCACTGCCACCGGGCGCAGCACCGTGCTGTCGTTCCAGGGCGGCTATCACGGCATGAGCCAGGGCGCGCTGAGTTTGATGGGCAGCCTGGGGCCGAAGAAACCCTTGGGCGCCTTGCTCGGCAATGGCGTGCAATTCCTGCCATTCCCGTATGACTACCGTTGCCCGTTTGGGTTGGGTGGCGCCGAAGGTGTGCGGGTCAACCTGCATTATCTGGAAAATCTGCTCAACGATCCGGAAGCCGGCGTGTTGCTGCCAGCGGCGGTGATTGTCGAAGTGGTCCAGGGCGAGGGTGGCGTGATCCCGGCGGACCTCGACTGGCTGCGTGGCCTGCGCCGTATCACCGCGCAAGCGGGGGTGGCGCTGATCGTCGATGAAATCCAGAGTGGTTTTGGGCGTACCGGCAAAATGTTTGCCTTCGAACACGCCGGCATCATCCCGGACGTGGTGGTCATGTCCAAGGCGATTGGCGGCAGCCTGCCCCTGGCGGTGGTGGTGTATCGCGACTGGCTCGACACCTGGCTGCCGGGCGCCCATGCCGGGACCTTCCGCGGCAACCAGATGGCGATGGCGGCGGGCTCGGCGGTGATGCGCTACCTCAAGGATCACGACCTGGCGGGCCATGCGGCGGCCATGGGCGAGCGCCTGGGCGAACACCTGCGCATCCTGCAGCGCGACTTCCCGCATCTGGGGGATATCCGTGGGCGTGGGCTGATGCTGGGGGTGGAGCTGGTAGACCCGACTGGCACGCCGGATAGTCAGGGCCACCCACCGGTGCATCGCCAGTTGGCGCCGCTGGTGCAGCGCGAATGCCTCAAGCGCGGGCTGATCCTGGAACTGGGCGGGCGCCATGGCAGTGTGGTGCGTTTTCTGCCACCGCTGGTGATCACCGCTGGCGAAGTCGACCAGGTGGCCGAGATTTTCGGGCGCGCCTTGGCGGCGGCCGTGGCCAGCGTCTAATTTTCCAGGCCCTTGGTACGTTTCTACAGATATCAGTGCTGCGCGTGGTGCGCAGCCAGCCTTTGAGCGACGGAGAACAGCAATGACCTCAGTATTTGACCGCGACGACATCCTCTTTCAGGTAGTGGTCAACCATGAAGAACAGTATTCGATCTGGCCCGACTACAAGGCCGTGCCGGAAGGCTGGCGCACCGTGGGCAAGAGCGGCATGAAGAAAGAATGCCTGGCCTACATCGAGGAAGTGTGGACCGATATGCGCCCGCTGAGCCTGCGCCAGAAAATGGACGGCGCGGCCCTCGCCAACTGATTCACCTGGGTTCAAATGTGGGAGGGGGCAAGCCCCCTCCCACATCAAGCATTACAGTGATGTGTGGGTGTAGAGGTAATCCGTCGCCAACGACGCCAGCGTCCTCACGCCCACCACCAACGCCGACTCATCCACAAAGAACCCTGGGTTGTGATTTGGCGCCGCCTTGCTCATGTCCTGATCCCTTGGGGTCACCCCCAGGAAGACAAACAGCCCCGGCGCCTCCTTGGCATAGAACGAGAAGTCTTCGGCGCCACCCACCAACGGGCCTTGCACCACATCATCCTGAGCCGCCCAGCGCAGGCTCGGCAGCATTTTCTCGGTCAGCGCCGGATTGTTGATGGTGGGGTCGTACTTCTCGATGATCGTCACTTCGGCCTTGGCGCCACCGCTTTCGGCGATTTTCTCTACGGTCTGGCGCACATCCCCATGCAGCTTCTGGCGAATGCCGTAGTCGTAGGAGCGAATGGTGCCGCTCATGTCCACCGACTCGGGGATGATGTTATAGCGGGTGCCACCGTTGATGGTGCCGATGCTCACCACAGAGGGGAATGACGAAATATCGGTACGGCGGCTGACTACGGTCTGCAAGCCGACAATGGTTTGCGCGCCGACGGTGATCGGGTCGATACCGTCCCAGGGGCGGCCGGCGTGGGTCTGTTTGCCGAGGATCCTGATGCGCAGGTCATCGGAGCTGGCCAGGGTCGGGCCCGGGCGATAGGCGATTTGCCCGGCAGGCACACCGGCCCATACGTGCAGGCCAAACACCGCGTCAGGCTTGGGCGCTTTCATTACGCCTTCCTGCACCATCATCTTCGCACCCCAGGTGTTCTTGCCGTCGGGGATAAAGTCGCTGGGGCCTTCTTCGGCCGGTTGGAAATAAAACACCACGGTGCCGGGCAGGCGCTCGCGCATCCCGGTAAGAATCTTCGCAGTGCTCAGCAGGATAGCGGTATGGGCGTCGTGGCCGCAGGCGTGCATCACGTCGACTTCTTTGCCCAGGTAGGTGCCCTTGGCTTTGGAGGCGAAGGGCAGGTCGGCGACTTCCTTGACCGGCAGCGCATCCATGTCGGCGCGCAGGGCCACGGTCGGGCCGGGCAGGGCACCTTTCAAGATGGCGACGACGCCAGTGCGGGCCACCCCGGTCTTTACTTCAAGGCCGAGTTCGCGCAACTGTTTGGCGACCAACTCGGCGGTGCGGGTTTCGGTATTGCCCAGTTCGGGATGGGCGTGGATATCGCGGCGGGTTTCCAACAGGCTGGGTTCGAGGATTTTTGCCTGGGCGGCAATGGTTTCCCGGGCACTGTCCTGGCCGCTGCTGGCGGCGATCACTGCACTGCTCGCGACCGCGCCGAGCAGACCCAAAACCCATTGGTGTGTCAGACCGTTCATTCGCATACCAACCTCTCCTTGCCTATTGTTGTGGATCTTTCTCCTGCACGCTGCCGGCAGTCTGCACCTGCACGCTCAAGCGCGGTGTCGCCAGGTCAAGCCCGGCTTCATCCAGGTGCCGCTTGAGCGACAGGTTGAATGCCCGCGACACTTCCCACTGCTTGATCGGCGCGGTCTTGAAGCGTGCGCGCAGGATCGCGCTGCCGGACTCGAAGCTTTCCACGCCCTGGATCTCCAGCGGCGACCAGATATTGCGGCGTTGCAGCGGGTCGTTGCGCATGGCATGGCCGACCTCGCGCATCAGTTTGATCGCGTCGTCGATTTCCATGTTGTAAGGGATCGCCACCCGGAAGATGGCGTAGCCGAACTCGCGGGAGTAGTTCTTGATGCTCTTGATTTCGCTGAACGGGATGGTGTGCACGATGCCGTCGATATCGCGCAGGCGCACGGTACGGATGGTCAGGCCCTCTACGGTACCGAGGTGGCCGCCGACGTCCACGTAGTCGTCGATGGCCAGGGAGTCTTCGATGATGATGAACAACCCGGTGATCAAGTCGGCTACCAGCGATTGCGCACCAAAACCGATGGCGATACCGATCACGCCCGCACCGGCCAGCAGTGGCGTAACGTTCATGCCCATGTTCGCCAGCGCCACGATGGCGGCGATGATGAAGATGGTCACGAACAGCACGTTGCGGATCAGCGGCATCATGGTTTGCGCGCGGGCGTTGGCCAGGCCTTTGCGCGAGCGGGTCAGGGCGTGGTGAATCGCGGTGTCGCTGAGGATCCAGATCAGCCAGGCAAACAGCAACGTGCCCCCGAGGCCGAACAGCTTCACGGCTATTTCATGGCCTTCACCTTCGGTAAAGCGAATCATCGACAGGCCCCAGACCCGCAGCCCCAGTTCGATAAATACCAGCCACACCACCAGGTGCACCAGGGTGTAGACAAAGCCTTTGAGGCGTTCGGAGTACAGCGCATGGCGCTTGTGCCCGCGGTGCGGCTTGAGGGCGTGGCGGCGCACCAGGCCGTTGATCACCATGCACAACACCAGCAACACCGTGCACAGCAGCGACTGGCGCAGGGCGGTGCTGGTGTCGCCGGCCGACAGGAAGGTGGCGAACAGTGAGATGCCCACCAGCAGAAGAGCCGGGATGTACCAGAAGGTGCCGATGATCGACAGGGTATCGGTGAGCGCTCGGCGGTTGAGGCGGCGCGACAGCGGTTGGTTGCGGATCAGGTGCGCAATCGGACGGCGGAACCGCAGGATAAACACCCCGGTGGACAACGCCGCCATGACATTGGCCACGGTCGCGGCAGTGTGGGCCAGATGCTGGCCGAGCGCGGCAACCAGGCGCGGGTCGCTCAAGGCTTCACCGAAGGCGGCAAAGCTGCCGATCCACCACAGCGGGCGGAACGCCTGATGGCGCAGGATATACAGGGCGCGGTGGCGGTGCGGGCCGTCGAGTACGGAGAAGGCAATCACGCAGATGGCCGAGAAACAGGTGCCGACCACCAAGGCATAGGCCAGCACCATGGCCAGGGATTTGCCCAGGGAGGAAGGCAGGGCGTAGCTCAGGTAAACCGTGATCACCAGGGCAATCAACCAGGGGCCCAGCTTGCGCAGGGCAAAGCGCAGCATGTCCCAAGTGCGCGGGTGCTGCGGCAGCTCTTCGGGCAGGCCGAAACGCTCGCGCACCCGATGGCTGAGCCAGATCAGCGCAGCGGCCAGCAGGCTCCACACAGCCAGGATCACAGCAAAACCGAAGATGATCGGCAGCCATTCGCTGGCCGGCAACATCAGGGCGGCGAGTTCATCCTTGGCCAGGTCGACTTCATTGGACCAGCGCCCCAACGGGCTGTCGGCGCCGGAAAACTGCTGCTCAAAGCCCGACAGCGTACTGCCGATCAACCCGAGTACGCCGAGTTCGGCGGCGGGCTGGGCCTTTTGTGTGGCGGCGCGCAGCTTCTTCAGGTCGCTGAGCAACTGGGTGCGTTGCTGATCGTTTTCCAGGGTCTTGATCACTTCGTCCAGCGACTGCCCCAAGGGCACTTCGGCCTGGGGTTGGGTCTTGCTGGAGCCGCCCAGCATCCCGGGCAAGCCCACGGCTTGGGCGGGCATCACTGGCAGCAGCGTGAGCAGGGCGATCAGCAGGTAGCAGGGCAGGGCAAACAGACGGGAAAGCACGAGGCGGTCAACCTTGAAAACGACGAATTGACCGAGTGTACGAGGCCGCTATGCCCAATGCGAGCGCATTTGTCACTGCGCCAGTTTGGCGAGGATCTTGTAGAGCACGGTGCCGAGGATCAACAGCATGCCGATCCACATGCCAAACACGCCCAGAGGCTTGTCGCGAAAGTTGAAGCCGACCGCGAGCATGATCATGCCGATCAGGATGGGGATCAGCATGGCGTGGAATGAGGACATTGAGATCATGGCGAGGGGCGGCCTTGTCGGACTGGAAGTTCTGACAAGTCTAGGCCGGATTGGCAGAAGTGCAGTTGATGTGAGTCAGATAGCCTTATATCTGTTTGGAAACCCATCGCGGGCAAGCCCGCTCCCACACTGAAATGCATTCACAGATCAATGTGGGAGCGGGCTTGCCCGCGATGGGCGCGCCTCGGTCTCAGGGTAAGTCGCGGCTGGCGTAGAACGCCCCCAGCACCTTGACCAGATGCGCCAGGTCATGGCTGCCGCACAGCTCGCGGATCGAGTGCATGGCAAAGGTCGGCAAGCCGATGTCCACCGTGCGCACGCCCAGGTGGCTGGCAGTGATGGGGCCGATGGTCGAACCACAGCCCATGTCGCTGCGCACCACGAAGCTTTGCACCGGCACTTCCTGGGCCATGCACAGGTGGCGGAAGAACCCGGCGGTTTCGCTGTTGGTGGCGTAGCGCTGGTTGCTGTTGACCTTGATCACCGGGCCGGCGTTGAGTTTCGGGCCGTGGTTGGCGTCGTGTTTGTCGGCGTAGTTGGGGTGCACGCCGTGGGCGTTGTCTGCCGACACCAGCAGGGATTTCTGAATGGTGCGTACGAATTCTTCACCTTCGGGCAGCAGGCGACGCAGGGTCTGTTCCAGCATCGGGCCATCGGCACCGCAGGCCGAGCAGGAGCCGACTTCTTCGTGGTCGTTGCACACCAGCACGCAGGTTTCATCGGTGTCGCTGGAGAGCAAGGCTTGCAAGCCGGCGTAGCACGACAGCAGGTTGTCCAGGCGTGCACCGGCAATGAAGTCGCCATTGAGGCCGATCACGGCAGCACTTTGGGTGTCGTAGAAACTCAGCTCGTAGTCGAGCACCACATCGGCATTCAACCCATGCTCGCGAGCCAACTGTTCGGTGAGCACGGCGCGAAAGTCCACGCGTTCGTCACCGGCAAACTGCGCCAGGATCGGCGGCAGCTCGGTCTGGGCATTGATCGCCCAGCCCTGGTTGGCTTCACGGTTGAGGTGAATGGCCAGGTTGGGAATGATAGCGATCGGCAGCTTGAAGTCGATCAGTTGGCTCTCGACCTTGCCATCGCGACGGAAGGTGACACGCCCGGCCAGGGACAGGTCGCGGTCGAACCAGGGCGCCAGCAGCGCGCCGCCGTAGACTTCCACACCCAGTTGCCAGAAGCCGTGGCGTTGCAGCTCCGGCTGGGGCTTGACCCGCAGGCATGGGCTGTCGGTGTGGGCGCCGACCATGCGGATACCGTCCTGCAGCGGCGATTGGCGGCCGAGCTTGAAGGCGATGATCGAGGAATCGTTGCGGGTCACGTAGTAGCGACCGTTGGCCTCGGTGGCCCAGGTGTCGCGCTCGTCGAGACGCTGGTAGCCGGCGGCTTCCAGGCGCTGGGCCAGGGCGGCAGTGGCATGAAAAGGAGTAGGGGAGGCCTTGAGGAAGTCGATCAGGCCTTGATTCAACGCTTCGCGCATAAATAGCTCCAGACAGCAGTGGCGAGAGTTTACCGTATTGGCCAGATATTTGGAGTGAGCGTGCATGGCCGAGAACCACATCAAACCCTGTGGGAGCTGGCTTGCCTGCGATAGCGGTCTTTCTGTGCCAGATGTATTGGCTGGCACGCCGATATCGCAGGCAAGCCAGCTCCCACATTTGATCGCATCAGCCCTTCAAAAAGGCGCAGGGCACTCGAAGCGCAGGCGCTCGCCGCTTTGCGGATGGGTGAAGCTGAGCATGCTTGCATGCAGGCACAGGCGCGGCCAGGCGGCCAGGGCTTGTTCATGGGCGTACAGACCATCGCCCAGCAACGGATGCCCGATGGACAACATATGCACGCGCAACTGGTGCGAGCGCCCGGTGATGGGTGTCAGCTCTACGCGGCACCAGTCGCCGCAACGCTCCAGGACTTTCCAGAAGGTCAGTGCATGTTTGCCGAACTCATGGTCGACCACATGGCGGGGCTTGGTCGGCGGGTCGTAGCGCAGGGGCAGGTCGATGCTGCCGCTGTCCAGTGCCGGTTGGCCCCAGGCCAGGGCGGTGTAGGCCTTTTCGGTCTCGCGGTCGTGAAACTGGCGGGACAGTTCGCGGTGGGTGTCGGCGTCCCGGGCCAGCAGGATGATCCCCGACGTTTCCCAGTCCAGGCGATGGACGATGCGGGCTTCGGGGTAGCCGTTTTCCTGCAGGCGAGTGATCAGGCAGTCCTTGTTGTCGTCGGCGCGGCCAGGCACCGAGAGCAGCAGGGTCGGCTTGTTCACCACCAGGACAGCGTCGTCCTGATGCAGGATGTGGATATTGGACAGCGGCATTAAACAGCCTCGTAACAAACGCCAACGGCGGCTCCACTGACGGCCCCCTCACCCTGTAGGAGCGAGGGGGCCGCCAGTGGAAGCCGCCGTGGCGACCGCCCGTTCGATCAACGATCGGGCAGGGTGATATTGAGTTCCAGAATCGAGCAGCTGCCGTCATTTTCCAGGGCGACATGCACGTCATCGTTGCCGATATTGACGTACTTGCGGATCACCTCGACCAGTTCCTTCTGCAAGGCTGGCAGGTAGTCCGGGGTGCTGCGTTGGCCGCGTTCGTGCGCCACGATGATCTGTAGACGCTCTTTCGCGACCGATGCGGTACTGGGTTTTTTGTTGGCGCGAAAGAAGTCGAGAAATTTCATTGTTTAGTTACCTCCAAAGATACGCTCGAAGAATCCCTTCTTCTTGACATCGAGGAAGCGGTGTTCCACGGTCTTGCCCAGCAAGCGATCGACGGCATCGCTGTACGCCTGGCCGGCGTCGCTCTGGTCGTCGAGAATCACCGGTACGCCCTGGTTGGATGCCTTCAGCACGGCCTGGGATTCCGGAATCACGCCCAGCAGGGTCACGGCGAGGATTTCCTTCACGTCTTCAACACCGAGCATTTCGCCGTTGTTGACGCGCTCCGGGTTGTAGCGGGTGAGCAGCAGGTGCTCCTTGATCGGGTCCTGGCCTTCTTCGGCGCGCTTGGACTTGCTGGCCAACAGGCCGAGCATGCGGTCCGAGTCACGTACCGAGGAGACTTCCGGGTTGGTCACCACGATGGCTTCGTCGGCGAAGTACATCGCCAGGTGAGCACCGGTTTCGATACCGGCCGGGGAATCGCAGACCACGTATTCGAAGGTTTCCTTGAGCTCGGCGAGGACTTTGCCGACGCCTTCTTTGGTCAGCGCGTCTTTGTCACGGGTCTGGCTGGCAGCCAGCACGTACAGGTTCTCAAGGCGCTTGTCCTTGATCAGGGCCTGTTGCAGGTTGGCTTCGCCGTTCACCACGTTGACGAAGTCATACACCACGCGACGCTCGCAGCCCATGATCAGGTCAAGGTTACGCAGACCGACGTCGAAGTCGACGATGACTGTCTTGTGGCCGCGCAGAGCGAGGCCGGTACCGATAGCGGCGCTGGTGGTGGTCTTACCCACACCACCCTTGCCGGATGTAACCACGAGAATCTTGGCCAAGGTGTTTCACCCCTAAGGAAAAAGGACTTTCGGTCCCTGAAAAACATCTCTTGGAACTCGCCGCAGGCGGACAGCCTTTGCAGGAAAAAGACGGGGTTTCCATGGGGAAACACCAACTTCCAAAAAGTCCTACACAAGTCTTGCCGGTTTCGCTTTGCTATCAGAGTCTAGAGATGCTTGGAAAATGCGGCAGTATCCGTTAAAGACGGATGATGTTCAACACATCGCCCGACAGGTTGACCTGTACCGAAGCGCCCCACAGTGGATCGCGGCGCAAATCTTCGGAAACCTTGTACTGACCCGCGATGGAAACCAGCTCAGCGGTCAACTGCTGGCAAAAAATACGGGCCTTGGTATCACCCTTGATGCCGGCCAGGGCGCGTCCGCGCATCGGGCCGTATACATGGATGTTGCCATCGGCAAGAAGTTCCGCCCCCGGGCTGACCGAGGAGACCACCACAAGGTCGCCGCCTTGGGCGTAAATCTGCTGCCCGCCGCGTACCGGCGAAGTGATGATCTTTGTAGGCCTGATCGCAGGCTCCGGTGGTTTTTCCGGTTTTTTCTTTTCTTCGCCGACCAATGGTTCCAGAGGGCGCTCACGGGCGCCCGACGGTGGCAGTACTGGCAGTTCAATGGCGATGGCGGCGGCAATGTCTTCGATCCGGCTGGCGCGAATCGCCAGGGTGCGCAGGCCATGGGAACGGCATACGCGCATCAGGCCGGGCAAATCAATCACGCCCTGGCCGGCCGGCAGCTTGTCCAGCGCCAGCACCAGCGGGGCGTTGTTGAAAAAGTTTGGCGCCAGGGCGACCTTGGCGGCCAGTTGGCGGTCCAGGGCGTCGAGGTCATTGCGGGCCAGTTCCAGCACGGTAATGGCGAGCATGCTGCCTTTTAGCTGGAACACGGGATCTTGGTCTAGCGGTTCGGTTTGGCTCATGGTCGGCGAAAGCGGCTTGTCACGAAAAGTGTCGAGACTTATAACGAGAACACTCACTCGCCGCAAGCCGAGTCGAACCGTTGTAGAATGCGCGGCCCTTGTCTTTACCGGAATCTGTAATGGATCGCCCGCGTTTTCGAGCTGTATTTCTTCACCCGCGTTTTTGGCTGCTATGGCTGGGGCTCGGCCTGCTGTGGCTGGTCACTCAATTGCCGTATCGGGCGCTGTTGAACATTGGTCGCCTGCTGGGCGCGGGCATGTACCGCGTGGCGGGCGATCGTCGCCGTATTGCGGCGCGCAACCTTGAGCTGTGCTTCCCGGAAAAATCCGCCAAGGAACGTAAACGCCTGCTCAAGGAAAACTTCGCTTCCACCGGCATCGCCTTCTTTGAAATGGCCATGAGCTGGTGGTGGCCCAAGCCGCGCCTGGCGCGCCTGGCCCATGTCGAAGGGTTGGAGCACCTCACGCAGGCGCAGTTGGACGGCAAGGGCGTGATCCTCATGGCGCTGCACTTCACCACCCTGGAAATCGGCGCGGCGCTGCTGGGGCAGAAGCACACCATTGACGGCATGTACCGCGAACACGGCAACCCGCTGTTCGACTTTATCCAGCGCCGTGGTCGTGAACGCCACAACCTCGATTCCCTGGCCGTGGAGCGTGACGACGTGCGCGGCATGCTCAAGCTGCTGCGCGCCGGCCGGGCCATCTGGTACGCGCCAGACCAGGACTACGGCGCCAAGCAAAGCATCTTCGTGCCGTTGTTTGGCATCCAGGCTGCTACCGTCACCGCCACCAGCAAGTTCGCACGCCTGGGCAAGGCGCTGGTGGTGCCGTTTACCCAGGAGCGCCTGGCTGACGGTAGCGGGTACCGCCTGGTGATCCATGCGCCGCTGACCGACTTCCCGGGTGAAACCGACGAAATCGACTGCCTGCGCATCAACCAGTGGGTCGAAGCCTCGGTACGCGCATGCCCCGAGCAATACCTGTGGACCCACCGCCGCTTCAAGAGCCGACCGCCGGGTGAGCCCAAGTTGTACGAAAAGCGCCGTCGATAAGCCCAACCCTTTCTCACATGGAGTGACGCAATGCGCCCAGCTGAACCGGTCACAGGCTTGATTCTTTCCGGCGGCGGGGCGCGAGCGGCGTATCAGGTGGGGGTGCTGGCGGCGGTTGCCGAATTGCTGCCTGCGGGGGCAGCGAATCCTTTTCCGGTGATCGTCGGCACCTCGGCTGGTGCGATCAATGCGGTGAGCCTGGCCAGCGGCGCCAGTGATTTTTCGGCAGCCATCCAACGGCTGACGGCCTTCTGGCAGGGCTTTCGCAGCCATCAGGTGCTGCGCAGTGACTGGCCGGGGGTGATGCGCCAGGCCAGTCGTTTCCTGATCCATAGCCTGTTGGGCCTGGGTAGCCAGGTGCCGGTGGCGTTGCTCAACAGTTCGCCACTGCGCGACTTGTTACAAGAGCGCTTGAACCTGGACGGCATCGACGAGGCTATCCGCCGCAAGCACTTGCAGGCTGTGGCGGTGACGGCCTTTGGCTATGAGTCCGGGCAAGCGGTGACCTTCTATCAGGGCGGCGGCACCATCGATGCCTGGTTGCGTCATCGGCGCATTGGGGTACCGACCCAACTGACGGTAGAGCACCTGTTGGCAAGCTCCGCAATTCCGCTGTTGTTCGCTCCGATCAAACTTGACGAAGAGTACTTCGGCGATGGCGCAGTGCGGCAGTCCGCGCCCATCAGCCCGGCCTTGCACCTGGGGGCCAGCCGCGTATTGGTCGTCGGTGTGAGCGGCAACCCAAGGGGCAATGAAGCCTCGACGCAACGCACCTACACCGGCCAGCAACCGACCCTGGCGCAAATCGGCGGGCACATGCTCAACAGCACCTTCATTGACAGCCTGGAAAGCGATATCGAACTGCTGGAGCGCTTGAACCAGTTCAGCCGCGTCGTGCCTGCGGATGCGGCGGTGCAGGGCCTGGCGCCGGTAGAGGTGCTGGTGATTGCCCCCAGCCAGCCCATCGATGAGATCGCCGCACGACATCGCCAGGAGTTGCCGGCGGCGTTGCGTGTGTTTTTGCGCGGGCCGGGGGCGACCAAGACCAGCGGGGCAGGAGTGTTGAGCTATCTGTTGTTCGAGGCGGGGTATTGCAGTGAGTTGATCGAACTGGGGCGCAAGGATGCGCTGGCCAAGCGCGAAGAAATCACTCGTTTCCTCGGCCTGACGTCAAACTGAATGTGGGAGCTGGCTTGCCTGCGATAGCGGTATGCCAGCCAACACTGCTGGCACAGACACATCGCGATCGCAGGCAAGCCAGCTCCCACAGGGAACCGCGGTCAACCTTTAGAAGTGGTATTTGACCAGGAAGCTTGCTGTGTCCTGGGTTGTCTTGAAGGCGCCGCTGTCTTCAATCCCGTACTTGTTCTTCCAGTAGTCGTATTCAAAACCCACATACAACTGCTTGTCGCCCCAATGCAGCGCCTTGCCCAAGTCGTATTTGACCTGCGGGTTGAAGTGCAGGTTGGCGTGATAAGTGCCGCGGGCGTTCTTGTCGTTATCCACCACCCAGTCCATGAAACCGTCGATCAGCACGTCGGAATTACCCACGGGAATGGTGTACGACCAGACCGGAGTGATCTGCCACACGCCGTCACCCGGGCGATTGCCCTCGGTCTGGCGCTGGTAGAAGTTCAACTGGAAGTAGTCGAAACCGGGGATGTTCAAGTCGAATGCCGGACCCAGCAGGTAGGACTCGTTATCGCCCTCGCCGAACTCATAGGTGAAGGCCAGCAGCACGTCCTTGATCGGGCCGAACGACAGGTCCTTGTCCAGGATCTTGCCGAACGACAAACGCGGGCTGAACTCGCCGTAGTAAGTATTCGGGCCGACATTGCCGTCTTCCTTGCCGTTGTAAAAGATACGGTCGAGGAAGAAGAAGTTGTCGCCGTACTTCCATGCGTCGGCATGTTCGAAGGTGACGGTTTGCTGGATCTGCGGGTTGACGGTAAAGCTCTTGCCCCACAGATAAGTCAGGCTGTTGTTTTGCCATTGCAACAAGTCACCGGCTACGGCCTGGCCACCGGCCAACAGTGATCCAGCCAGCATCAGGCCTTTGAACATAGGTTTCATTCGGTTGCTCCCGAGTTAAAATTTTATGGTTTTTCTTCTACGCAGGCGCTCTGGTGTGGCGCCTTTTGGTTCGCTGCAAAAATCGTCTGTTCGGTCAGCTTTGATGCTTTTAGCAAGAGCTGCGCCAAGGTGTTGAAAAAGCCAAAAAATCCCCGTCGGCTGCAGCGGATGCAGTCGAATTCAGGGGACTTTTGTGCACTTTGGCAGCAAACATCAGGCCGGGATAAGTTGGCCTTGAGGTCAGCTTTTACATTCGCTGTTTTTTTTTGAGTCGATTCGAGCGGGCGCGGAGAATACTGGCTCCCAGGCCTGGGCTCAAGTGCGCTGTAACAGAGCGCGAGGGGCAAGAATGGGGCGCGGCGTGTGGCCGGCCCCATGTCAAGGTTGTGCATGTGGGGGTTCCCTGTTTGTTGTTATTTTTGTACTAACAAAGGAATCAATGCGTATGTGCGACTTCGGGGCGCTCAGCGCCGCCGAGAATGTTGAACAGGATGTTCAGCGACAGCGCGCTGAGGGTGGCCATGGCGATGCCGCTGTGGGTAATCGGGCTCATCCACAACGGCAGTTGTGCGAAGAACTCCGGGCGTACCACGGGGATCAGGCCCATGCCGATACTCACCGCCACCAGCAACTGGTTACGGCGGTCGGCGATGTCGGCTTCCTGCAGAATCTTGATCCCGGTTGCCGCCACCATCCCGAACATCGCAATCGCCGCGCCGCCGAGTACCGCAGGTGGAATCGATGCCACCAGATAGGCCGCCTTGGGTAACAGGCTGAGCACGATCAAGAACGCGCCGGCCATGAGCGTGACCGAGCGGCAGCGCACGCCGGTCATCTGCACCAGGCCGATATTCTGCGCGAAGGAGGAGTGGGTAAAGGTGTTGAAGAAGCCGGCAAAGAACGACGCGCCGGCATCACACAACAGGCCGCGTCGCAGCATCTTCGGCGTGACCTCCTGGCCGGTGATCTTGCCCAGGGCGAGGAACATGCCGGTGGACTCGACAAAAATGATCACCACCACCAGGCACATCGACAGGATCGGTGCCAACTCGAACTTGGGCATGCCAAAGTGCAACGGCGTCACCACCTGCACCCACGGCGCCTGGGCCAGGCCACTGAGGTCGACCATGCCGATCACACCACACAGGGCGTAACCCAGGCCCATGCCGATCAGCACCGAGATGTTCACCCAGAAGCCGCGCATGAAGCGGTTGATCAGCAAGATAGTGCCCAGCACCAGGGCGGCAATCGCCAGGTAGACCGGCGAGCCAAACGTGGCGGCGGCGCTGCCCCCGCCGGCCCAGTTCACCGCCACGGGAAACAGCGAAAGGCCGATGGCGGTGATCACCGTGCCGGTCACCAGCGGCGGGAAAAAGCGCACTACCTTGGACATGAACGGTGCGATAAGCATGCCGAAGAACCCGGCGGCGATGGTCGCGCCGAAGATGCCCTGCAAACCGATGCCGGGCATGCCGGCCATGGCGACCATGCTGCCCACGGCGGCGAAACTGGCGCCCATCATCACCGGCATGCGGATGCCCATGGGGCCGATGCCGAACGACTGCACCATGGTGGCGATACCAGCCACCAGCAGGTCGGCGTTGATCAGAAAGGCGATTTCTTCACGGCTCAAGCCGGCGGCCTGGCCAATGATCAGGGGCACGGCGACGGCACCGCCGTACATCAGCAAGACGTGTTGCAGGCCTACCAGGATCAATTGCAAGAGGGGCAGCCGCACCATGGCGGGCGCGGCAGGAGTCTGCGTTTCTAACTGGGACATGCAACACCTCGAATCTTTTTATTTTTGTGTTGTTTGGCATTCAATTGCCGGATGAAACTTAATCTTCAAACCATCACTGATCTCCCTTGTGGGAGCTGGCTTGCCTGCGATGGCGGTGTGTCAGTCACCGAAAATGTTGGTGATCTGCCGCTATCGCAGGCAAGCCAGCTCCCACATTGGTCCTGTGTGAAACAGTCAGTTGGTGCGGGCCCCCTGATTGATCCAGGTGCCAATCAAATCCCTTTCCTGCTGGGTCATCTGGGTAATGTTGCCCAGCGGCATGATCTGGCTGGCCACGGCCTGCGCTTGAATGCGCGCCGCCTGCTGCTGGATCTGTGCCGATGTGTCGAACATCACCCCAGCCGGTGCGGTGCTGAACAGCGGGCTGGTGGGCTTGGCCGAGTGGCACACGGTGCAGCGTTGCTCGATCACGTGGTGCACCTGACCGAAGTCCGTGGTGGCCTGGGCTGGTGCCGGTTCAGCGGCGGGTGCGGCAGGCGCGGCGGGTTTCAAGCCACCGCCCAAGGCGGTTTCCGGCAGCGGCTGATACTCAATCGCCGCCGGTGCCTTGGCAATCGGTTCAGCCGGCTTGGGCCCGGTCACGTAGGCCAGACTGATCATTGCCAACGCGCCCACCGGCAAGGTCCACGCATACTTCTGGCTGTCATGCCGGGTGTTGAAGTAATGGCGCACCAACACTGCTGCCACCGCGATCCCGGCCAGGATCAGCCAGTTGTATTGGCTGCCATAGGTGCTCGGGAAGTGGTTGCTGATCATGATGAACAGCACCGGCAAGGTGAAGTAGTTGTTATGCCGTGAGCGCAGCAAACCCTTGGCCGGCAGCGCCGGGTCCGGTGTGCGGTTCTCGGCGATGGCCGCCACCAGCGCACGCTGGGCGGGCATGATGATGCGGAACACGTTACCGACCATGATCGTGCCGATCACCGCGCCCACATGCAGGTAGGCGCCACGGCCGCTGAACACCTTGCTGAAGCCGTAGGCCGCCGCAATCAACAGCACAAACAGGATCAAGCCGAGCAGGGCAGGGCGTTTGCCCAGGGCCGAATCGCACAGGAAGGAGTAGATAAACCAGCCGGCGAACAGTGAACCGATGCCCAGCAATACGCCTTCGGTGCCGCTGAGGCTGCTGCCGGGGGCGAGCAAGTACAGCGTCGGGTTGAGGTAGAACACCACGCACAGCAGCGCGACGCCTGACATCCAGGTGAAATAGGCTTCCCATTTGAACCAGTGCAGGTTGTCCGGCATGGTCGGCGGGGCCAGTTTGTATTTTTCCAGGTGGTAGATACCGCCACCGTGGATCGCCCACAAGTCACCGGCCAGGCCGTTCTTGGGGTTGACGCGATTAAGGTTGTTTTCCAGCCAGACGAAGTAGAAAGAAGCGCCGATCCAGGCGACGCCAGTGATCATGTGAACCCAGCGCACGCTCAGGTTCAGCCATTCCAACAGATGTGCTTCCACAGTCTTTACCTCTCGCCTGTCACCCTTGTTGTCGGGTGATCAGACCTTCTCTTATTGGTGGGGGGCGAGGATCAAACGCTCATCCTCTTTGAAAAAATGCTCATCGCAGTTATTGCCTGTGCCACTGCGATCAACCACCAGGAAGTCATCCCGCTTTTCGATCGTCAGCACCGGGTGGTGCCAGACGCCGCGATGGTAATTAATGCCCTGCCTGCCGTTGGTGACGAAGGCGCGGACCAAGCCCGATACAGGTTCATCGCCAAGTGGCGCGACCACGATCAGAAAGGGGTTGCCGAGCAGCGGAATGAAAGCCTGGCTGCCCAGCGGGTGTCTCTCCAGCATGCACACGGTCAGCGGCATGTCCTGCGCGTCGGCGCGGAAGATGCTGATGATGGCGTGGTCTTCCGGCTTCGCGGTTTCGACCGTGGCCAGTTTGTGAAAGCGCATGGTCGACCCGTTGTTGATCATGAAGTGATCGCTGCCATCGGTTTCGATAACGTCTCCGAAAGGGGCGAAGGCTTCTTTGGTCAGGGGTTCGATCATCAGTGTGCGCATGGCTGTCTTCTTATCTTGTCTATAGATCGTTCCCACGCTCTGCGTGGGAACGCTGCCCTGGACGCTCTGCGTCCGCTGTGTGACGCGGAGCGTCACGGGATGCGTCCCCACGCAGAGCGTGGGGACGATCGGGTGTTATTTCGAGACTTTGCCCAGGACACGCAGGCGACTCACACCACCATCCGGGAACACATTCAGGCGGATGTGGGTAATCGGCCCCAGCGCCTTGATCTGCTCGGCGAAGGTGTGTTCGGCGTGCATTTCCAGCTTCTGCGCCGGCAGCAGTTCGCGCCAGAACAGCGACTGGGTTTCGATCTGGCTGTCGGTGCCGCCTTTCACGAAAGCGCCCTGGATCGAGCAGGTATCCGGGTAGTTGCCCTTGAAGTGCAGGGTGTCGACCACGATTTTCTCGATCTCGCCCGGGTGGCCCAAGGCGACGATCACCCAGTCATTGCCCGGTGTACGACGACGCGCGGTTTCCCAGCCATCGCCCATGTTGATGCCACGGCCCGGGTTGAGGATGTTGCTCATGCGGCCGAAGTGTTCATCGGAGCAGGCCAGGGCACGGCCGCCATTGAGCGCGGCAGCCAGGTCGACCTGTTCGTTGTCGCCCACCGAAGACCAGTCACGGAACGGCACGCCGTACACACGCAGACGGGCCACGCCGCCATCCGGGTAGATGTTGAAGCGCAGGTGGCTGAACGCCTGGTCGTTGTTGATCTCGTGGTAGTGGTGGCTGTTGCCTTGCAGCTCGACGGCTGACAGCACTTCCACCCACTGAGTGTTGGCATCCGGCTCGCCCGAGGCCAGGAAGCAGGCTTCCAGAGAGGCCGATGGCGGGAAGTTGCCGGTGAAGAATGAAGTGTCGATGTCCACGCCTTTGATCGAACCCGGCACGCCCAGGCGGATCACCGCACTGTCGTAGCCTTCGAAGCGCTTGCGGCGTGACTCCCAGCCGTCCATCCACTTGCCGTTGTCATCGAAAACGCCCTCCTTCCACACGGCCGGGGTCGGCTGGAACAGGCGGTTGGCGTCAGCGAACCAGTCATCGGTCACCGAGATGATCTTGGTGCCCAGGCGGGCGTCGGCCAGGTTGACGAACTTTTCGAAAGGTACGGCGTAAGCTTTCATTCTTCTTGTCTGCCTTAGATAGAGTGGCTGGGGATGGACTGCTAGAGGGTCAGTAAACGGAACAACGCGATCTTGTTGATCTCGTCCAGCGCGCACTTGAACTCGGTGTCTGCCGAATTGTGGATGCGCGTTTCGAACGCGGCGAGGATCTGATGCCGGTTGCTGCCTTTTACCGCCATGATGAAGGGAAACTTGAACTTGGCTTTGTAGGCCTCATTCAGCTCGGTGAAGCGAGAAAACTCTTCGGCCGTGCATTGGTGAATACCCGCGCCCGCTTGTTCATCGGTGCTGGCTTGGGTCAGTTGGCCCTGGACGGCAGCTTTTCCGGCCAGGTCCGGGTGAGCATTGATCAGCGCCAGTTGCGAGGCGTGATCAGCACTCAACAGGATATCGCTCATGCGCTGGTGCAGGGTTTCGATCTGGTCGATCGACGCGTCCTGGCCCAGGTCGAAGGCCTTTTCGGCCACCCATGGCGAGTGTTCGTAGATATCGGCAAAGGCCTGGACGAAGGCGTCGCGGCTCAAGGTCGAAGGTTTCAGGGTCTGGAACGCAGTCATTTCGCCGCTCCCGGGAAAGGGTGGGTTTGGTGCCAGTGACGGGCGATGTCCACGCGGCGGGTGAACCACACCTGGTCATGGCCTTTGACGTATTCAATGAAGCGCTTGAGCGAGGCCAGGCGTGCCGGGCGGCCGATCAGGCGGCAATGCAGGCCGATGGACAGCATCTTTGGCGCTTCGGCACCTTCGGCATACAGCACGTCGAAGGCGTCCTTGAGGTATTCGAAAAAGTCGTCGCCCTTGTTGAAGCCCTGCACCTGGGTGAAGCGCATGTCGTTGGTGTCCAGGGTATAGGGGATCACCAGGTGCGGCTTGCCGTTGGGGGTGTTGGGTTCCCAGTAGGGCAGATCGTCGTCGTAGGTGTCGCAGTCGTACAGAAAGCCACCTTCCTCCATCACCAGCCGACGGGTGTTGGGGCCGGTGCGGCCGGTGTACCAGCCCAGTGGGCGTTCACCGGTGAGTTCGGTGAGGATGCGGATGGCTTCGAGCATGTGCTCGCGCTCCTGAGCCTCGTCCATGTACTGGTAGTCGATCCAGCGGTAGCCGTGGCTGCAAATCTCGTGGCCGGCGGCGACCATGGCGCGGATCACGTCCGGATGCCGCTGGGCGGCCATGGCCACGGCGAAGATGGTCAGCGGGATGTCGAACTCTTTGAACAACTTGAGGATGCGCCACACACCGGCACGGCTGCCGTACTCATACAGCGACTCCATGCTCATGTTGCGCTCGCCTTGCAGCGGTTGGGCCGAGACCATTTCCGAAAGGAAGGCTTCGGACTCTTTGTCGCCATGCAGGATATTGCGCTCGCCGCCTTCTTCGTAGTTGAGTACGAACGACAGCGCAATGCGTGCCTTGCCCGGCCAGTGGGGGTGAGGAGGGTTACTGCCGTAACCGATCAGGTCGCGTGGGTAGTCAGCGCTCACTGCAGTCTTCCTTCTTGTTCGTGGTAGCAGGTGTGTGTGGCGTCCGGGCAGTGGAATGACTGAGTGGCGTCACAGCGATGAGTGATTGTATACAACTTATCGCGAACTTTGTAAGCCTGCATTTCTGCATTTTTTCTGAACGGGCTCTCTACGGGTCTCTGCAAGAAACTTGCCTGAATGGTCAGATTAAAATGAAAAAGCCCACTGTAGGAGCGAGCTTGCTCGCGAAAAACCCGAGCGCGCCACTTTTCATCCTGGAAGCCCGCGTCATCGTTGACGTTTTTCGCGAGCAAGCTCGCTCCTACAGGGGATTGGAAGGCTGTGGAATTTATTGTGTACAATTTTTATAAAAAGTGTCTTAATCAGTCATCGCCGGCTTTTTCAACGCTCTGAAAAGGTGCGGGTTTCTCAATCACTGACTTCCGGAGGCGCATAGAAGCCATGGGACGTTTGACCACACACGTTTTGGACGCTGCACACGGCTGCCCTGGCAGCGCAATCAAGGTTGAGCTCTACCGTGTCGAAGGCACGCAGCTTGAGCTCGTCGCTACCGCCACTACCAACGGAGACGGTCGTTGCGACGCGCCGCTGCTGCAAGGCGACGACTACCGCAGCGGCGTGTACCAACTGCAGTTCAGCGCCGGTGATTACTACCGTGCCCGCGGTGTGCAATTGCCTGAACCTGCCTTCCTCGACGTGGTGGTGTTGCGCTTTGGTATCAGTGCCGAGCAAGACCACTACCACGTGCCTCTGCTGATTTCGCCTTACAGCTACTCCACTTATCGCGGTAGCTGAGTCGTCACCTCGCTTCACACCCCCAAATGCTCTTCGTTGGTTTCGCCCGCGCACACTGCGGGCTTTTTTTCGCTCAACTATCTAGCCCCTCTTGCTCATTGATGGGCCCTAGGCTGGTTTTTCCTCAGTGCATAGAGAAGAAAACACCATGACCTTGCCCCCTGATCAGCTCGGCGTTACAGCGCCCTCCAGTGACCCTGACGACACCCTTGAGGAGGACGCGCCGCCCTTTTTCGTCGATGCCGATTTACAGGCCCTACGCACTCCGTTGCGAGAACGGATCAACGCCTATCCCCATCCCAGCCGCCTGATCAATCAGATCGGGCTGGCCGACGCGAGATGCCGCGAGTCGACACGGGCGCTCACACGCCTGATAGGGCGCTCACCCAGGATCTTGAAGGTGATCCGCGCCCAGTTGCAGAAGGCGTTCGAGATTGACCCGGACAGTCTGCTCTTCACCGAACCCATGCCTCCGCGTTTACCGCAGAAAGTCGACACCTTGACTGATCGTGCGTTGTTGCTGCTGGTCCGCCCTTCGGTGCCTTTCAATATCAATCAATACACCCTCCTCAGCGTCAAGGGCGCGCCTGACCGTCGGTTGCCCTATACACCGCTGGAAGCGTTGCGGCGGGTTATCGCGTTGGGGCTGTTTGAGCGGTTGGGTCGCGCAGCCAATCAATATTGGGACGCGCTGGAGTACGGCTCCTGGCTCACACGCCGGGAGCGTTGGATCGAGCTGCACCAGGCGCTTTTTGCTGACCGGGCCTTTATTGCCAGGCAACTGAACGAGCTATCACGGGCTGGATTGGCCATGGTTCAGGCCGTGATCGATGCACCAACCGCTGAAGCACGCCTGCGTGCGGGCGGACAGTGGGCCGATGTGCGAGTAGGCCCGTTGATGTGGCCGGGTAACCCTGCGGTGGCTATTGCGGGCGCGTTGCATTTCTATCGTGAGGGCGATCCCGATGATGTGCCTCATGTTGTCTATTTACCGGGTGTGGCTCGCAATTTTTACGAGTACCCGTCTTTCGTCGCCCTGGCGTGCGGCGTGCAGGCGCTGGGCAGGACTCGTCTACACGAGCTATGGCAATGTTTGCCATTAAGTCGTCGCTCTGTGTTGCTTCCACCTGCAACGTTCTCCTCGGTATCCACTGTCTCTCGAGGCGTGGAGCTTATGGAGGATGCGCTGGCGTCAAGCGCGCAGGCGTTGTTGGAAGGGCAATGGGCCAATGAATTGGCGTGTACGGTAAAAAGCAACCACGCCCATGTGTTTGCCGCCGGAACGTCACAGCCTCTGAAGTCAGCAGTTGTTCTCGCACGAGTGGAGCGTAACCGGCAGCAGTTGATTGGCGGGGCCCGACTTGGCCCGCTTCGAGAGCAGTTGCTCAAATGGGACCAGCAACGACGACACGCCGAAATAATCTTTGGCAGCACTGCGCCAGGCTTGGCCGAATACACCGTAGAACACCGGATCAAACGCTACGAAAAAGGGCTGGTTGCGTTGCTCGATCCCGATGATTTGAGTAACGATACGCCCGCATACCAGGCATTTGTATCGCTGGTATCCCAGCTCAATGCCCATGCCCAAACGATGGACAGGTGGGTGCAGGATGCCCAGCAACGGCTGTTCGAGGTGGCATTTTGGGCTGAGCGCCCTGGTGGAAAGGGTACGCTCAGGCGCGGCACGTTGTTTCTTGACGCCCAGACTGAGGCGCTACGCTGTGAGGTGCAATTGCAGCATCGACTCAAGTTGATAAGCACCGCGCATCGGGACCTGATCATCGAAGTGCTCGATCAGCCTTTGCCGTCAAAACGTCCAGACAGTCAAACCCGAGTGCTGTCAATTGCGATTGGCAATGACCCTGATGCCTTCTATCCGCTCCATAACATGTGGGTGGTGACTACGGCGGCGGCGGTACGGGTGCCGCGGCGCCAGCATGCGGTAGTCCTGTGCGGTTTCGGAGCGGAAGGTGGGGTGCAGGGGTTTTCCGGACTGGACGCCCTGACCCGAAGTATCAAAGCCAGCCTTGATAGTTGGGATCGCAGCGCGCTGTGGGACTATGTCGAGCACGACAAGCGTAACGACTTGCGCTCACACGCGGCGCGTGGAACGCTGGCTGTGCGCTACGTACCGATTAATGGCAAGCCCGCACTGGCTGCGATCAAGACATTGCTTGGGTGTTATCAGCGCCTGCACAACAGCACAGAAGACATCACGCGCATATTCAACGGCGTGAAAGATGCGCAAATAAGTCGCGCCTTGCTGCTGGCAGAACTGCAAGAGCAGCTCAAGGCACCTGTCAGTGACGCCCAGAGCCGCGCCCAGGCCAATGTCGAGTTGTTGCGCAAAACCGCACTGCAAGCGAAGAAACTGCCAGCTTGGCTGGAGCACGCATCCCGTTACCAGCGTAAGAAGTTCAGGCGATCGCAGCGCTTTTACCTGAGCAGTACTTTTGCATTCAAGACAAGGCTTGAAGACCAGTTGCCCGGTCTGGAAACCTTCGCTCGCCGTGCCCTGATCGATCGCTTGCGGTTGGACGGCATACCTGCGCAGTTTGATATCGACCAGCCCTTCATTGATATGCCCGATGATGTTCAAGGCAGTTATTGTGGATGGACAAGCGGTTGTGCCATTGGCGACCGCGCCATAAAACTTACCCCGACCCTGAAGCGCACCACCTACAGCCTGTTACAACTGGCGCAGCATAACCTGGACCCACTGGCGCCCTGGACGCAGTGGCGACTCAATCGCGCCCGCTATTTGCAACCTGAATGGAAAAATCAACTGAATGCCGCTTACTTGATCCGTACGATTTCCTCGCTGGATGTCGGCGGTCAGTACGACGCGTTGATCAACCAGGTTTTTTACCCGCCTGGCGATACCCTCCACACGCTCAGCAAAGGGCGCATTCCCGAGTTACTGAACCGGACGTTGCTTGCCGGCACTGAGCAACATCTGTTGTTGGCCACGCAACAAGGCTTGACGGCAACCGCGCAAAGTATCTTCACCACGGCGATGGCCGCACGAACGCCGCAAGACTTGTTGAAAAACCAACATGAGCTGCAACTGCATGTGCTTCATTTAGTGGGCCACACGATGCAGCATGACCGCTATATCGCGGGCCTGGTGATCGTGCGAGACCTGCGGTCGGGGCATTGCGTGATCTATTGGCCGAATGCTTCGCCCGCGTTGGTTCTCACCGAGTACTGCAGTTTGCAACAAGCCCAGGATGCATTGAACCGCCTTGGCGCACGGCCTGAAAACACCCAGATGCTGGCGAGGCAGATCGCACCCGGCTGGGCATTTCAGGCAATTACCCATCACCCGGTCAGGGTCGATAGGCTCGGTGCTGCCGTCAGTTACCTGGACGCTATACCTGCGTTTGCCATGGTCAAAGGGATATGGCAAGCGGTTGAGTTTGTTCGCTCCTTCGGTATCAAGCACTTGGAGCCGACGGTGCTGCCGGATGAGGTTGAGCAGGTAATCCTTGAGCAGATTGCCAGTGAACCTGAGGCTTGGCTGGCAATTGTCCCCACGTCCCACAGTGATGCCCAGGCATTGCTTTACGACGCCCCGGTGCTGGAGTTGAAACGTCAGACCCAGGCAGCCAGCCATTCCGGCAAAGCGCTGGATGAGTATCGCACCCGTCGGCTGGGCGAGCAGGGCGAGACACGCAGGCGCCGGTTGATCGCTTTTTTCTCTCCGTTATTCGGGATGTTCAATGATGCCTACGAGTTGCTGCTTGTGGCGCGGCGCTTTCATCGCTATGGGGACCCTCATGATGCCGTTGACGTGGGTTTTATGAGTGCGTTTATGGCGGCTGACCTGCTGACAAACTTTATACCGGGGCCCAAGGGGCGCGGCAGTGCTGTGGCCAAGGTGACGCGTCCTGCGCCGAGGGCTTTACTGGCACGCATACACCGCATGCGCATGGCCGTGCGCGATAGCCTTTCGCGCGTGAAGGTGCCCGTTGTAACTCAGCTCAAGGTGTTCGACCGGTTCAAAATCAAGGCGATTGCTGACGACGCCGTGGCGCTGAAAGGCCCGGGCAAAAAGGGGATCCATGTCAAAAAGGGTGAGCTGTTTCTGACAGACGATACGCACCATTACCCGATTTACCAGCGCGAAAACGAACAGGTATTTCGACTCAAAAATACCCGGCAGCCGGGCCAAGACGAGTTGATCTTGCACATCGATCAGCCCGGTGAACGCTTGTTGGGCTCGGGCGACCCTCAACCGGGGCCCAGCTCGGGGGGGCTCAACCCCTGGCGCGTAGAAGTAGAGGCGCTACGGGATTGGTTCCCACCGACTGTGCGTTCTGCTACACAAAGCACCATTGTCCAGTCCTCAACGGTCGCCACCCACTGGTTCGATTGGCGTATCCGAGCCCAGGCCATTGAGCTGTCGGACTCATCGATACCTGGCGTTTTACGTGTGCAATCGACTCCTCAAGGAGCCTTCTACAATGCCATCTATATCGGCGCGAGGTATGACACACCGAGCGCTGGATCGGGAATCGGATATTACAGGCTACTGGACACGGGGGATCAGGCGCCATTGACCGACATTGCGTTTATTACCAGGGATACGCAGCAGGTTTCATTGGCTCGCACTGATATTGAGCGCTGGACAAGTACGGCAATCAACGATCAGCCCATTCCGGTATCACGCACTTCGGCGGGCGAGTGGCAGCTGCATGCGCCGCTGTTCGACAGGCCACTGGAGCGCTATGTGGGCAGTGCTTTTCCCACCCTCACAAATACAAGCCAAGCGCTGGCAGTCGCCAGGCTGATTGAGTTATCGGGGCCGCCACAACTGGCAACGGCCAGTCATTTACTGAATATTCGCGCCACGCTCGACAAGTGGTTGCTTGCTGTAAATGGCCGTGTTGGCCAGACGGATGATTTGCTACAGATGTTGCGGCCCAATGAGCGGCGCAAAGAAATGGTGTACATCGGTTACGATGGCAAGGCGCCAGGCTTCACGCGTGTTGACTTCACGCCGCCTCACCCGTTGGATCCGCGCCTTCAATTTGGTGTCACACCGGTCAGGACGCAGCGGCTCGAGGCAGAGCGCTCTGCCGTCAGAACCGTGCTGGAGCAGCAGGGCTTCGCCGTCCAGGATTTGTCTTTGCGGCGGCAGGGGACAACCGCTGGAGAATTCAGCCACGAATCAGTTGTGACGCATCGCCATTCGAACAAAATTTACTATGTCGCCTATCAATGGCTTGAGACGGGGCGAATGACATTGAGAACCAAGCTGACGGACAAGTGGATTCGGTTCGCAATTAAATTACACCCCGACTCTCTTCTATTGAAAGCGGTCGACAGCGCGCTGCAAGAACAGCGCTTGGTGCGGATCGTGGCGGGTATCCAATGGGCGACGAAGGGCAATCTGAACCCCAGCGTCTACTTCGTCAAATTGGCCCCCTAGCGTTGACGAGTGCCGCTGCTGCGGCGCCACCAAACAGTGCGGCACTGATCCGATTGAACCAGCTCTGGCCCGAGCCGCTGCGCAAATAGCGCGCAGCGCCATGGGCGCCCAAGCCGTAAGCCAACTTGCACAGCAGATCAAGCAGCGTCCAGGTGACGATCATGACCAGCAACTGCGGCAGGAACGGTTGCTGGCTGCTGAGAAATTGTGGCAGGAAGGCAGCGAAAAACAGGATGTCCTTGGGGTTGCTGGCGCCCAGTACAAAAGCCCGGCCAAACAATGCACGAAAGCGTGGTACTGGCGCAGCGTGCGGAACTTCAGCGCCAGCATTGGGCAGGCGCGATTGCTGCCAGCTCTGCCACGCCAGGTAGAACAGGTAGAGTGCGCCGACAATTTTGAGCGCGCTGAACAGTTGTTCGGACGCCAGTAACAGCGCGCCCAGGCCCAGGGCCGAGGCGCTCAACAGGCAGATCGAGGCAAACACACCACCGAGAAACGCCGGGTACGAGCGGCGCAGGCCATAGTTAAGGCTGTTGCTGATCATCAGCAATGAGAGCGGGCCGGGGATCAGGATCACCACCAGCGCAGCGCCGCTGAACAGCAGCCAGGTTTCCAAGGTCATTTACATTCCTCCCTTTCATGCAAAAGCCCCACCCGAAGGTGAGGCGGTTTTTCAGCCCTTCCCGAACTACAGAAAGATGAACTTGGCGATAAAGATCGCGCACAGCACCCAAAGGCTGATGGAAATCTCACGGTACTTGCCGGTGCCGGCTTTCAACGCCACGTAAGTGATAAAACCCAGGGCGATTCCGTCGGCGACCGAAAACGTCAACGGCATCATGATCGCGGTGACGATTGCCGGAATGCTGTCGGTGGCTTCATCCCAGTTGATATGGGCCATGCTCGCCATCATCAGCATCGCAACGTAAATCAACGCGCCCGCGGTGGCGTAGGCGGGAATCATGCCGGCCAGCGGCGCAAAAAACATCGCCGCCACGAACAATATGCCCACGGTCACCGCGGTCAAACCCGTACGGCCGCCAGCAGCCACACCGGCGGCACTTTCTACATAGCTGGTCACCGGCGGTACACCGACCATGGCGCCGAACACGCTGGACGCACTGTCAGCCTTCAAGGCGCGAGACAGGTTGTCGATCTTGCCATCGGCATTCACAAGTCCTGCGCGTTGCGCAACGCCCATCAGTGTACCGGCAGTGTCGAACATGTGTACAAAAAGAAAGGCAAATACCACGCTGATCATGCTCACATTGAACACACCCATCACGTCCATTGCCATCCAGGTCGGTGCCAGGCTCGGTGGGGTGGCGAGAATGCCGTTGTAGTGCACCAGGCCCAGGCCCCAGCCGGCCAGGGTCACGGCGATGATGCTGATGAGAATTGCGCCGAATACGCGGTGATAACTGAGGATAGCAATCAGCAGGAAGCACACCGCCGCCAGCAACGGCGCGGGCTCATGCAGGGAGCCGAGCTTGATCAGCGTAGCCGGGCTGTCGACAATGATGCCGGCGGTTTTCAGGCCGATCACCCCCAGGAACAAACCCACGCCGGCGCCCATGGCATGGCGCAGGCTAACCGGAATACTGTTGAGCAGCCATTCGCGGATGCGCGACAGCGTCAGGATCATGAACAGCACGCCGGAAATAAACACCGCGCCGAGGGCGGTTTCCCAGGTGTAACCCATGGTGCCGACCACGGTGTAGGTGAAAAACGCGTTCAAGCCCATGCCCGGCGCCAGGCCCACTGGCCAGTTGGCGTACAGGCCCATCAGCAGGCAACCCAGCGCCGCGGCGATGCAGGTGGCGACGAAAGCCGCGCCGTGATCGATACCGGCATCGGCCATGATGTTGGGG
Source organism: Pseudomonas sp. FSL W5-0203 (assembly GCF_001896155.1). NCBI lineage: Bacteria > Pseudomonadati > Pseudomonadota > Gammaproteobacteria > Pseudomonadales > Pseudomonadaceae > Pseudomonas > Pseudomonas sp. FSL W5-0203. The sequence goes on along the minus strand of NZ_MPOR01000015.1, from coordinate 76,499 downwards.
TTGACGAAGATGATGTAGGCCATGGTGATAAAGGTGGTGAGGCCGGCGATCAGCTCGGTCTTCACTGTGGTGCCATGCAAGCGCAGTTTGAACAGGCGTTCCAGCCAACCGCCTCGGGGCGCGGCCAGGTCCAACGTAGGGGCTTCGGTTTTGCGGCTATCCACAGCGAGTACTCCTCAATCGTTTTATTGTTATGTCCAGCGCCGGTCACATGAGTGGGCGACAGCGCTTTGAGGTACCGGCGGGTTTGTTGACCAAAAGGTCAGGAACTCGCACGAAGCGAATTATGCTTTTGTATACAAATAAAGCAAATAATGTTTTCGATTATCTCGGCGAAAAGGGATGAAAGGCCCAGGCCAAGGGATTTATTCTGCGCAACGTTTTGAAACAAGCCTTCGATACCCGCACCTTGTGGGCGCAAGCATTCGGTCAGCGCGGCGAAAAGGGGAGCCCCATGTACAAGGTTTATGGCGATTACAAGTCGGGCAATTGCTACAAGGTCAAATTGATGCTCAATCTGTTGGGCATCCCGTATGAATGGATCGATATCGATATCCTCAAAGGCGATACCCAGACCCCTGAGTTCCTGGCCAAGAACCCCAATGGCAAGGTCCCGGTATTGGAGCTTGAAGACGGCACCTGCCTGTGGGAGTCCAATGCGATTCTCAACTTCCTCGCCGATGGCAGTGAATTCCTGCCGACCGAACCGCGCCTGCGTACCCAGGTATTGCAGTGGCAGTTTTTCGAGCAGTACAGCCATGAGCCTTACATTGCGGTGGCGCGGTTTATTCAGTTCTACCTGAACATGCCCGAGGATCGGCTGGAAGAATACAAGACCACCCACAAAGGCGGTTACAAGGCCTTGAGAGTGATGGAGCGTCAGCTTCAAGCCACGCCTTATTTAGTGGGCGAGCAGTTTTCCATTGCCGATATTGCGTTGTATGCCTACACCCATGTGGCCCATGAAGGCGGCTTTGACCTGGCGCCGTATCCGGCGGTGCAGGCGTGGTTGCAGCGCGTGGCCAGTCATCCCAAGTACGTGGCGATGCTCGACTGACTCCCTCGGTCCAATGTGGGAGCTGGCTTGCCTGCGAGAGCGTCACCCTGGCGCCCCGGCTAAACCGAGGTGTCTGCATCGCATGCAAGCCAGCTCCCACATTTAGCGCGGCGGCGTGTCAGGCAGTGCTTTGTTGAGCAGTTCAAAGCAGCGCTGCGCCGCCGGGCTCAAGCCCATCCCGCTACGGCTGATCAACCCGATCTCTCGATTCACCCCGGGATGATCGATGCTGATCCGCTTCAAACCTTCCAGGCTATCGGCCGCTGACTCCGGCAACACACTGATGCCCAGGCCCTGGCGCACCAAGGCCAATACGGTCGACATGTAGTTGGCCTCCATGCCGGCGTTCAGCGTCAGCCGTGTCTCATCGAACAGCGTGTCCACTTGCTCGCGCACACTGCTGTCGCGGCCGGTCAGGATGATCGGCTGGTCCGCCAATTGTTCCAGAGTCAGTTGGCGATGGCGGGCGAGCGCATGGCCCGATGGCACAAATGCGCACAGCCGATCATTGAGCACCGGCACGAAGTCCAGCCCGTGGCTCAGGCGGGCGCGCACGCCGATGCCGAAATCCACTTCGCCGTTGCGAACCTTTGCATGAATGCGCTGGGCCACCAGGTCATGCAGGCGCACTTCGATGCCGGCGAAGCGTTGGCGAAACAGGCGCAAGGCCGGGGGCAGAGCGCCTGCGCAGACTGAGGGCAGGGCGGCAATGGTCACCACGCCGCGGCGCAAGGCGGCGAGGTCGCGGGAGCCGGTGACGATGTTGTCCAGGTCCAGCAGCAGTTTTTCCATGGGCCCGCGCGCCTCCTGGCCCGCAGCGGTAATGCTCACGTGGCGCGGGCTGCGGTCGAGCAGGGCGACGCCGAGCCAGTCTTCCAGTTGTTGCACCTGCACGGTGAGGGCCGACGGCGACAGATGCAGTTCGTTGGCCGCCTTGGTGAAGCTGCCTGTGCGGGCAACCGCAAGGAAAGCTTGAATATGCTGGATGCTGTTTTTCATGCGCGTCGCTTCATTTTGTTTTTCCGAACGCTGGTGGCTGAATATTGCAATTTACAAAGCCTAGCGCGATTCCAATACTCCAGGGAAAACAATAACCGGCCAACCAGGCCGCCCTGGAGTAACCCATGCTCGCAACCCTGGGTGTCATCACCATCCTGTGCCTGCTCGCTGCCGTCATGAGCAAACGTCTCTCGCCGCTGGTGGCCTTGATCGCCTTGCCGATCATTGCCGCGCTGATCGGTGGATTCGGCCTGCAAACCAGCGCCTTCATCATTACCGGTATCAAGAACGTCGCCCCTGTGGTGGGCATGTTTGTGTTCGCGATCCTGTTTTTCGGGATCATGACTGACGCGGGCATGCTCGATCCCATCATTGATCGCATCCTGCGCACGGTCGGGACGCGTCCTACACGAATTGTGGTGGGTACTGCGACCCTGGCGTTGCTGGTGCACCTGGACGGCTCTGGCGCGGTGACCTTTCTAGTGACGGTGCCGGCGATGCTGCCGTTGTATACGCGGCTGGGCATTGATAAACGCATCCTCGCCTGCGTGTGTGCGATGGCCGCAGGCGTCAACTTCCTGCCCTGGACCGGCCCGGTGCTGCGTTCGTCGGCGGCCTTGCATGTGCCGGTGGCCGACCTGTTCCAACCATTGATCCCGGTTCAGATCGTCGGGCTGATCTTTGTCTTCGCCTGCGCCTGGTGGCTGGGCCATCGCGAAGAAAAGCGCCTCGGCCTGGGCGCCGGTTCCAGCGTGGAGGCGGTGCCGCAACGAGTGCTCAGCGATGACGACATCACGCTGCGTCGTCCACGGTTGTTCTGGGTCAACCTGATGCTGACCGTGCTGGTGATGGTGGTGATGATCGCCGGCTGGGTGGACCCGGTGGTAATGTTCATGCTCGGCACCGTGGTTGCGTTGTGCATCAACTATCCCAACGTGGACGCCCAGCGTGCGCGCATCGACGCCCATGCGAAAACCGCCCTGACCATGGCCAGTATCCTGCTCGCCGCCGGGGTATTTACCGGCATCATGCAAGGCACCGGCATGCTCAAGGCCATCGCCGAAGTGGCGGTGGCGCAGATTCCGGCGGGCCACGGCAAATTGATCCCGGCCGTCGTGGGCTTCTTGTCCATGCCCCTGAGCATGTTGTTTGACCCCGATTCCTACTATTTCGGCGTGATGCCGGTGATCGCCGAAGTCGGCAAGGCTCTGGGCGTCGACCCGCTTCAGGTGGCCCAGGCTTCGCTGCTGGGCGTGCACACCACCGGCTTCCCGGTCAGCCCGCTGACGCCTGCGACCTTCCTGCTGGTGGGCCTGTGCAAGATCGAACTGGCCGATCACCAGCGCTTCACCATTCCTTTCCTGTTTGCCGCCTCGGTGTTGATGACCCTGACGGCGTTGCTCCTGGGAGTGATTTGAGATGAACACCTTGCGCATCGGCTCCGGCGCCGGCTACTCCGGCGACCGTATAGAACCTGCCGTCGAACTGGCCGAACACGGCGACCTGGATTACCTGGTCTTCGAATGCCTGGCCGAACGCACCATCGCCCTGGCGCAACAGGCGCGCATCAGCGACCCGCAGGGCGGTTATGACCCGCTGCTCGCTGAGCGCATGCGCCGTGTCTTGCCCTTTGTAGGGCAGGGGGCGGGGCGTCGTCGCCTGCGGGTGATCACCAACATGGGGGCGGCAAACCCGTTGGCGGCGGCCGGGGAAGTGCGGCGCATTGCCGGCGAGCTGGGCCTGGGCCTCAAGGTTGTGGCGGTGGTCGGGGATGACGTGCTGCATACCTTGTCTGCCGAGCAGTTGCTGGATAATGGCCAGACCGTAGGCGCATTGGGCGAGCGGCTGATTTCCGCGAATGCCTACTTGGGTGTGGAGGGCATTCTTAACGCGTTACACGCCGACGCCGATGTGGTGATCACCGGGCGCGTGGCCGACCCTTCGCTGTTCCTGGCGCCGCAGATGTTCGAGTTCGGCTGGGCCTTCGATGATTGGCCGCGACTGGGCCGGGGCACGTTGGTGGGGCATTTGCTCGAGTGCGCGGGGCAGGTCAGTGGCGGTTATTTCGTCGATCCAGGCTTCAAGGATGTGGAGGATCTGGCGCGCCTGGGCTTTCCCCTGGCCGAGGTCGACGCCGACGGCAATGCAGTGATCACCAAGGTGGCAGGCTCCGGTGGGCGGGTCAGCCGCGCGACCTGCGCCGAACAACTGATTTATGAAGTTCACGACCCGGCAGCCTACTTGACCCCGGATGTGACGGCCGACTTTTCCCAGGTCGGGTTTGTCGAGGAGGGCGTGGACCGGGTGCGTGCCCAAGGAGCCAGCGGGCGTGCCCGGCCTGAACAGCTGAAGGTCAGCGTCGGTTATCTGGACGGTTGGATTGGTGAAGGGCAGATGTCTTACGGCGGTCCCGGTGCTGTCGCACGGGCTGAGTTGGCGCGGGAAGTGGTGCTCAAACGTCTGGCGTTGATCGGCGTCAACATGCAGGACCTGCGCGCCGAGTTGATCGGCATGGACTCATTGCACGGCCTGCGCAGCAGCGTCGAGCCTTGGGAAGTGCGCCTGCGGGTCGCTGCCCGGTGTGACGAGCGCAGCGACGCCGTGCGGATCGGCAATGAAGTGGAGACCCTCTACACCAACGGCCCGGCCGGCGGCGGTGGGGCGAGCAAGAGCGTGCGTCAGGTGGTGGCGGTGGCGTCGTTGCTGTTGCCCCGTGAATCGGTCAAACCGAGGATTGAAGAATGAAACTGCACAGGCTGGCCCATTCCCGCACCGGGGATAAGGGCGACACGTCGAACATCTCGATCATTGCCTATCGCGCCGAGGATTATCCGTTGCTGTGTGAACAGCTGACGGCTGAGCGCGTGGCCGAGTTCTTTGCCGATTTACGCGATCCCGATGCGGCACCGGTTCAGCGTCATGAGTTGCCGAACGTGCAGGCGCTGAACTTCGTCCTGCCGGGAATCCTGCGCGGCGGCGTAACCCGGTCGCTGGCCCTGGACGCCCACGGCAAGTGCCTGGGTTCGGCACTGTTGAATCTCGACCTGACAATACCGAATTAAGAACACAGCAGAGCAAATGTGGGAGCTGGCTTGCCTGCGATTGCATCACCTCGGTACATCTGCTGCACCGCGGTGCCCGCATCGCAGGCAAGCCCCACATTGACCGCAGTGGGCTTCAGAGCGCAGCGAAGCGCTTGTCCAGGTAGTCAATGATGACCTTGGAGTCATACATCCAGGTGGTCTGGCCGTTCTCTTCGATGCGCAGGCACGGCACTTTGATCTTGCCGCCTTGCTCCAGCAGGGTCTGACGGTCCTGCTCGTTGTTCTTCGCGTCCTTGAGCGCCACCGGCACATTCAGGCGGTGCAGGGTGCGACGGGTCTTCACGCAGAACGGGCAGGCGTGGAACTGATACAGGGTCAGGTCCTTGGCTGCAGCATTGACCTTGGCCTGTTGCTCCGCCGGGCGTTGTTTTTTACGTGGGCGGGTAAGAAAGTCGCCCGCGATGATGACGTGGCCGAGGCCCACTCGAAGTGCTTTGACGAACATGGCTGAAACCTCTTGCCCATGACTGAGGGGGCGCAGCTTACCTGATTTCTGCAGGCGAAAAAAAACCGGCGATGAACGCCGGTTTTTTCCTGCCTGGCCGGTTACTTGATCAGGCTGAGAAATTCGCTGCGGGTGGCCGCGTTCTCGCGGAACTCACCCAGCATCACCGAGGTGATCATCGACGAATTCTGTTTCTCGACACCGCGCATCATCATGCACATGTGCTTGGCCTCGATCACCACGGCCACGCCCAGGGCGCCTGTGACTTCCAACACGGCGTCGGCGATCTGGCGGCTGAGGTTTTCCTGGATCTGCAGGCGGCGCGCATACATGTCGACAATACGCGCGACCTTCGACAGGCCCAGCACTTTGCCGCTCGGGATATAGGCCACGTGGGCCTTGCCGATAAACGGCAGCAGATGATGCTCGCACAACGAGTACAGCTCGATGTCCTTGACCAGCACCATTTCGCTGTTGTCAGAGCTGAACAAGGCACCGTTGGTGACTTCTTCGAGTGTCTGTTCATAACCGCGGCAGAGGTACTGCATTGCCTTGGCGGCACGCTTTGGCGTGTCGAGCAGGCCCTCGCGGGACACGTCCTCGCCGAGTTGGCCGAGGATCGCGGTGTAATTCTGTTCCAGGGACATGAAACTACCTGTGGGATTTTCGCAAAGCGCAAGGTTACGGTGGCGGACACATCGCTGCAAGCCTGACGATGGCACTTGTTACTCGTCGCGCCCTTCCATCATGGTGCGCTTGAGCATCACATACACCGCGCCGGCGCCGCCGTGACGAGCCTGGCAGGAGGTAAAGCCGAGCACCTGGGCATGCTGGCGCAGCCAGGTATTGACGTGGCTTTTGATCATCGGCCGTTTCCCGTCCAACCGCACCGCCTTGCCGTGGGTGACGCGCACGCAGCGGATTTCGAATTTGGTCGCTTCGGCCAGGAAGGCCCAGAGGGTTTCCCGGGCTTTTTCCACGGTCATGCCGTGCAGGTCGAGGCTGCCTTCGAACGGGATCTGGCCAGCCTTGAGCTTGCGCATCTGGCTTTCCTGCACGCCGTCGCGGGCCCACATCAGTTCATCTTCGGGGCCGACGTCGATCACGAACTGGTCAGACAGGCCATCCACGGTGGTGGCATCGGTGCGCACGGTCGCGGCCTGGCGCAGCTTGGCGATCTGCGCCCGGTCAGTCTTGGGTTTGCCGGTGTCGGCGCGGTCGTGCTTGATCGGCTTGACGCCGCGCAGCTCGTTTTTGAACAGGGAAAAATCGTCGTCTTGCATGTCAGCCTCCGCGAAGGGCGGGCAGTTTACCTAAATCGCGGCGGCCAGGGCGCAGGAAACGCTATCCAAGCGCCATCAGTCGTGCTTTTTCATCAGGTGAGAGGCGATATTCAACGACAGCGGCTGGCGCATTTTCCGACGGCTGCGACGCCATAGCCACACGCCCAACCACAGCACCAGCAAGCCGATCCCCAGCAGAAGTCCCGAGCCGCCCGGGCTGGCATTCAGTTCGCCCAGGGCGGGCGAATGCCCAAACAGGCCGGCGCCACCAGCGCCCGCCAACAACAAGCCTACTATCGCCAGCAACGCGGCCATGCACGCTACCAGGCGCAGACGCCAATTGCTCGGGCCCTTGGGGCGCAAGCGACGAGCATCAAAACCATCGGATATCTTCATTCCGACCTTTCCTCCAGGGTATCGGCCCTTCGACCGGAAGATACACAGGTTGTTCCGGGGGGAGAGGTAAATGCGCCAAATGAAAGGGCTTTGCGGATGAGCGGAGCAATAAACACGCCGCTCACCGCCAGCAGGATCAGATCAAGTCTTTGGCCAGCGCCAGGGTGGCGAAGTTGTCTGCCATGATGGCCATTTCGGTTTGCTGCACATGCTCGGCGCTCAGGATACCGCCCTTGTAGGGCAGGTCGCGGGTGGCGCAGGCGTCTTCCACCAGGGTGCAGCGAAAGCCCAGGTTCTTGGCCGCGCGCACGGTGGTGCTGACGCTGGAGTGGCTCATGAAACCGCAGACGATCAGGTCGAGGGAGCCGAGGTCTTGCAGGTGCTTTTCCAGGCCGGTGCCATGGAAGGCGCTGGGCAGCAGTTTGCCGATGATGGTTTCGTCACCCTCAGGCTCAAGGCCCGGAATGAATTCGCCGCGCTCGCCCTGGGGGTCAAACAGGCCGCCCACGGTACCCAGGTGGCGCACATGCACAATCGGGCGCCCGGCACTGCGCGCTGCGGTCACAAGCTGCTTGATGTTCTCTACCGCCGCGTCCATGCCCGAGAGGGCGAGCGGGCCGCTGAGGTATTCTTTCTGGGCGTCGATGATCACCAGGGTCGCATGATTGAGGTTGGCTGCTGCGTAACCGCGACCGCTGAGTTGAAACATCGTCTTTGGAACGGACATTCTGGGGCTCCTGTGAGTGGGGCTTTTGCGACATTGTCCACTGGCTGAGCGCTTCTGTGAATCGCTACTATCGTAAGGTACGCCGTTGCTGGCGTGCAGCCATGTCAAGAGGCAGGCCTGTTTAACACAATGCGGGCAAATTGGATGAAATCCGACGTACGGCGCCAGGTTTTTCGTACATCGTCGGTACAGGTGAAGGCTGTTAGAATCGCCAGTCGTTTTTTCCAGGAGCTTGCCCCCGTGATCACTTCCCGCCTGCGCACCTTGCGCGACCATATCCGTTGGGCTGTCAGCCGTTTCCATGGGGAAGAGCTGTTTTTTGGCCATGGCACCGACAATGCCTGGGACGAAGCCCGACAGTTGGTGCTGGGCGCCTTGCACCTGCCGTGGGAAATCGCCGACAGCTATTTGGATTGCAACCTGGAAGAAGAGGAAATCTCCCACGTGCAGCGCTTGCTGCATCGCCGTATCCATGAGCGAGTGCCGACGGCCTACCTGTTGAACGAAGCCTGGTTTTGCGGCATGTCGTTTATCGTCGATGAGCGCGTATTGATCCCGCGTTCACCCATAGGCGAGCTGATTGAAGACCGCTTCGAACCCTGGCTGGCCCAGCCGCCGGCACGCATCCTCGACCTGTGCACCGGCTCCGGTTGCATCGGCATTGCCTGTGCCTATGAGTTCCCCGAGGCCGAAGTGGTGCTGGGAGACTTGTCCTTCGAAGCCCTGGAAGTGGCGAACCAGAACATCGAGCGCCATGGCGTCGACGAGCGCGTCTACACCGTGCAGGGCGATGGTTTTGACGGGTTACCCGGCCAGCGTTTCGACCTCATCGTGTCGAACCCGCCCTACGTGGATGCCGAAGATTTCGCCGACATGCCCGATGAATACCAGCACGAACCGGAACTGGGCCTGGCCTGCGGTGAAGACGGCCTGGACCTGGTACGCCGGATGCTGGCCGAAGCGGCGGACCACCTGACCGAGAAGGGCTTGCTGATTGTCGAAGTGGGCAACAGCCAGGTGCATGTCGAGGCGCTGTACCCGGAAGTGGACTTCGCCTGGCTGGACTTCAAGCGCGGTGGGCATGGGGTGTTTATGTTGACGGCTGAGCAGTGCCGCCAACACCAGGCCGTTTTCGCTGCCCGGATATAACTGCAGAAACTCGGTCAATGTGGGAGCTGGCTTGCCTGCGATAGCGGTGGGTCAGCTTGCACTTGTGCTACTGATACATCGCTATCGCAGGCAAGCCAGCTCCCCCATTTTGATTGCATTTCAATCTATCAGCGGTGCGTGGCAATCCAGATCAACAACCCCGCCTGGAACACCGTAAACGCCACCAGACAAGTGATGGTAAAGCGCAGCCCGCTGTCCTCACGCTTGAACTTGGTGACTTTCTCCTCTTCCTTGCGCAGCTTCACTTCCTGCTCCGCCAGGTTCTGCTCGGCCTGTTGCAGCATCTGTGCGGCTTCAAGGATCTCCACGAACTGCACTTTCTCGGTGTTCCAGCTGTCCAGCACCTCGCTGACCTTGCCGGGCTGCACATTGCCTTTGAGGTGCTGCACATCGGCGTAGGCCACATCGAAACCCTGGATACGCAGGAAATGATCGCGGCGCAGGCGCGTGGCTTCGTTGAGGGCGTCCTTGTTGGCCAGGTCCACGCCGTCGACGCGGTAGTGGGACCACTTCTTCTTCGCCCAGGCGGCGCCTTGAGCCACCAGGAAACGCCCGATACCGCGGTTGGCCGGCTCGATTTCCAGACTGTTGCCGGGCCCGAAGTGCACGCGGTGTTTATCGTGATCGACCCAGATATCCAGGTGGTTCTGCTCGCGCCGTACTCGCTGGCCCGGTAACTGGATGACCATGCGCAACAGGCTGTGGTGTTTATCATGGCGCTCGGCATAGCCGAACTGCACAAAGCGCAACGGCCGTGCGCCGGTCGCGCGGTCGGTGGCCAGCGGGGCCAGGCGCAGCATCTTGAAATGTTCGGCGTGAACGTCGGCCCACGGCAGGGCCGCTGCGGCGCCAGCTTCGGTTGCGGCCGGGGTCTCGGCGGTCGATTCGGGTGTTGTTTCGGTGGTTGTCATGCGGCGCGATCCTGTCCAAGCCCTGCGAGCCGACAGTCTTTTTACTGTCGACTCTGGACTTATCGGCCGTTTTTCCCAGGACTGGAGGCCAATTGCCGCTTAACGGGGTTGAAGTCCTTCGATAAAGCTGACGATACGTTGGCCCAGCTCCGCAGCCAGCGGCAGTTTCGGGTCGTTGTAGGAGGCCAGTTGCTGCTTCACGTTATTGGGCACGATGCGCATCACGTGGTTCATGCCTTCGATCACCGTCAACTGCGCGTCGGGCTTGGCCTGCTTCAGTTGCCGGGCATCACCTACGCCAACCTGGATATCGTTGGTGCCTTGGATAATCAGCGCCGGCATGTCCAAGCGCGCAAAGGCGGCCGACGGATCGGCGCGGAACAGGCTGATCAGATACGGCTGCACGCTGGGTCGGAAAATGCCCTCCAATGGGCGCGGCACGTCGGCGTCCACCTGGCCGGCCTTGAGGTGATCGAGTATTTCATTGCTGCGCAGCAGCAGGGCAGGGGGCAAGTGATCGGCCAGTTGCTGACGGATCACCTGGTCCACCGGGCGGGCGCTGCCAGACAAGGAAATGACCCCGGCCGGTTCAAGTTGCGGCGCGGCGAGGGCGGCGACCAGCGCGCCCTCGCTGTGGCCCAGCACAATCAGCGGGCCCATGCGCTTGTCGGCCTTGAGTAACTTGCCCCAGGCCACGGCGTCGGCCACATACGCCGCCAGGGTCAGGTTGCGCTCATCCGGCGTGGCCGCCAGGCTTGCAGCCACGCCGCGCTTGTCGTAGCGCACGCTGGCGATCTTATGCCGGGCCAGTACCCAGGCCAGGCGCTTGAGGCTGTCGTTGCGCGCGCCGTCGGCGCTGTTGCCGTTGCGGTCGGTGGGGCCGGAGCCGGCGATGATCAGCACCACCGGCACCGGTTTATCCGATTGCGGCAACAGCAGCGAGCCAAAGAGTTGGCCGCTGCCGGTGTCCAGGCTGATCGGGCGTTGCAAGACGACAGGGGAGGCGGCCTGGGCCACGGCGGTGAACAGGGTGAGGGTGAACAGCAGAACTCGCAGCATCATAGCGCCATCATTGGAGAGGTGCCGGTTGGACCAACGTCTACCGGTAAGGTTTCGAGGATGAACTAGTCGGTTAGCCTGCGTATACTGGCCGCCTTAAGTTATTACGGTTGACTTGATTCAACTGATTTCACGGAGCGCCCTGCATGTCCGGCAATACCTTCGGCAAGCTGTTCACTGTCACCACCGCGGGCGAAAGCCATGGCCCGGCGTTGGTCGCCATTGTCGACGGCTGCCCGCCAGGCCTGGAGCTGAGCCTGGACGACCTGCAGCGTGATCTCGACCGCCGCAAGCCCGGCACCAGCCGCCACACCACCCAGCGCCAGGAGCCGGACGAAGTCGAAATCCTTTCCGGGGTGTTCGAGGGCCGCACCACCGGCTGCGCCATTGGCCTGTTGATCCGCAACACCGACCAGAAGTCCAAGGACTACTCGGCGATCAAGGACCTGTTCCGCCCGGCCCATGCCGACTACACCTACCACCATAAATACGGCGAGCGCGACTACCGTGGCGGTGGCCGCAGTTCGGCGCGTGAAACCGCCATGCGCGTGGCCGCCGGCGCCATCGCCAAGAAATACCTGGCCACCCAGGGCATCGTCATCCGTGGCTACATGAGCCAGTTGGGGCCGATTGAAATCCCGTTCAAGACCTGGGACAGCGTCGAAGACAACGCCTTCTTCTGCCCCGATCCGGACAAGGTGCCGGAACTGGAAGCCTACATGGACCAGTTGCGCCGCGACCAGGACTCGGTCGGCGCGAAGATCACCGTGGTGGCCGAAGGCGTGAAGCCGGGCCTGGGCGAGCCGATCTTTGATCGCCTCGACGCCGAACTGGCCCATGCGCTGATGAGCATCAACGCGGTGAAAGGTGTGGAAATCGGCGCCGGCTTCGCCTGCGTATCCCAGCGCGGTACCGAGCATCGCGATGAGATGACCCCTGAAGGTTTCCTCAGCAACAACGCGGGCGGCATCCTCGGCGGTATTTCTTCCGGCCAGCCGATCGTGGCGCACCTGGCGCTCAAGGCCACGTCGAGCATTACCACGCCTGGCCGTTCGATCGATGTGCACGGCAACCCGGTGGACGTGATCACCAAGGGCCGCCACGACCCGTGCGTCGGCATCCGCGCCACACCGATTGCCGAAGCCATGATGGCCATCGTGCTGATGGACCACCTGCTGCGCAACCGCGGGCAGAATGCCGATGTGCGCGTGAGTACCCCGGTACTGGGCCAACTGTGATCGCCTGGGGCAATGAGCGCGCTTATTGTGGTGAGCGAGCTTGCTCGCGCTGGGCTGCAAAGCAGCCCTGAATAAAATGAACCCAGCCCTCCCATACTGGCGCCTCTCCAGCTTCTACCTGTTCTATTTCGCCCTGCTGGGGGCGACAGCGCCGTTCCTGGCGCTGTACTTCGATCACCTCGGTTTCTCCAGCGCGCGCATCGGCGAACTGGTGGCCATTCCCATGCTGATGCGCTGCGTGGCCCCCAACCTGTGGGGCTGGATCGGCGACTACACCGGCCGGCGCTTGGCCATTGTGCGATTCGGCGCGGTGTGCACCCTGGCCAGCTTCTGCCTGATTTTTGTCAGCAAGACCTACGCCTGGCTGGCGATGGTCATGGCCATGCACGCTTTCTTCTGGCACGCGGTGCTGCCGCAGTTTGAAGTCATCACCCTGGCCCACCTGCACAAGCAAACCTCGCGCTACAGCCAGATCCGTCTGTGGGGCTCCATTGGTTTTATCCTCACCGTGGTGATCATGGGGCGCCTGTTCGATTGGCTGAGCCTGGATATCTACCCGGTGGCGGTCGTGGTGATCATGGCCGGCATCATCGGCGCCAGCCTTTGGGTACCGAACGCGCAGCCGGCCAGCCACGGCAACCGCATGGCCGGCGATGGCTTTCTCAAACAATTGCTCAGCCCCGGCGTGCTGGCGTTTTATGCCTGCGTGGCGCTGATGCAAATGAGCCATGGCCCGTATTACACCTTCCTGACCCTGCACCTGGAGCATTTGGGCTACAGCCGCGGCGTAATCGGCCTACTGTGGGCGCTGGGGGTGGTGGCGGAAGTGCTGATGTTCCTGGCCATGAGCCGTATTCTTGCGCGCTTTTCGGTGCGCCGGGTGCTGCTCGCCAGTTTCCTGCTGGCCGCGCTGCGCTGGTGGCTGCTGGGTTCATTTGCCGAAGTTTTCTGGCTGCTGCTGGTGGCGCAGTTGATGCACGCCGCCACGTTCGGCAGCTTTCACGCGGCGGCAATTGCCTTTGTGCAACGCAGCTTCGGTGACCGCCAGCAAGGCCAGGGTCAGGCCCTTTATGCCGCGCTGGCCGGCACCGGCGGCGCGCTCGGCGCCCTCTATTCCGGTTACAGCTGGAACCTGCTGGGGCCCACCTTCACGTTCAGTATCGCCAGCTTCGCGGCCCTGGCCGCCGCCATTATCATTGGCCTTCGATTGCAAGAGCCGAACCAAGGAACCGTGCAATGAGCTATGTAGCCGTCTACTCCATCGCCTCCCCGGACACCCCGAACAAAGTGTTGACCCATGCCGACGACATCCAGTCGACCCTGGCCGAGCACGGCGTGCGTTTTGAGCGGTGGCAGCCCAGCCCGATAGAAAAGGGCGCCACTGATGCTGAAATGATTGCCGCCTACCGGGCTCAGATCGAAGCCCTCGGCTACGCCGCTGTGGAAGTGGTCAGCGTGACCCAAGACCATCCGCAGAAGGACGTGGTACGTGCGCAGTTCCTGGGCGAACGTACCTACAGTGAAGACGAGGTGCGTTTCTTCATCGCAGGCCAGGGGCTGTTTACGCTGCACATAGGCGACTATGTGTACAGCTTGCGCTGTGAGAAGAATGACTTGCTGATCATCCCGGCCGGTGTGCCGCACTGGTTCGACATGGGCGAGAACCCGCACTGTGTGACACTGCGTTTGTTCAACACGGCCCAAGGCGTTGTGCCCTCGTTGACCTGTGATGCGATTGCCACTCGCTTTCCAGGACTGGATGACTAAGCGTAGATAACTGAATGTTCAACCCTGGGAAGTTGGAAGTTGCTGTGGGAAGAAACTTAATTATTTGTAGGGTAAAGCTGTTTGTTCTCTGCCGTGCGCTTTGATTCCACTCGTTATGTAACTCTCTGTTCAGCGTAAATGTTTATGCCATCTGTCAATAGGAGGAATCCGAAAGATGGCAGCGCATCAGCAGATATAAGGAGAGAACAATGAGTGGCCCCGAGGAGACGTATCGCCCGTCGGTTATTGTGCCCACGGCTATCAGAAAACGCCGGAGCTTGTCCGGCAAGCCCCTGACTCCCACGGAGCTGGAAATCCTGCGATGGGCCTCCGAGGGCAAGACTGTCTGGGAAATCAGCCAGATTCGCGCCACCTCTGAAGCCACGGTGAAATTTCATCTGCGCAACATCTACGGCAAGTTGGATGTCACCAACCGTGTGCAGGCAAAGAATGAGGCGGTTCGGCAGGGCTTATGTTAATGGCATGAAAAAGGGCCGCGACGCTGAGTAGCGTCGCGGCCCTTTTTCAGAGGTGTAGATTAGGCCGAGTGATAGGTCGGCAGCGCAAAGCGGTTCTGGCTTTGCAACATCGAAATCTGCGGCAGTTCGCTGGCTTGTTCGGCCAGGTCACGGCGAATGGCGCTAATCACCCAAGTCAGTTGGTCGGCAGTGTGCAGCTGCTGATAAGAGATCGAGCGCTTGACCTGCTTACCTTCGCTGTTGCGCAGGGTCAACAGGATACCGCCGTCCGGACGTGGCTGGGTGGTGACGTCGTAGTTGGAGAATACTGAAGCGAATTTATCTTGGATCAGGCTCATGTCTATCAGCTCCATTGGCTCAAGTTGGCAAGCATGGAGTGATAGGTGCAGTGATTGTGCCAGTATTGGATATTCTAAAAAATCGTTATAAATCAGCAAGTTATAAATTTATAGGATTTTCGTTTTCGTGCAATTTGCATGAAGGGCCATCGTGCATCCTGCATTTTGCGCTATCTGCCCGGTGATTTTTCCGGCAGGAAGGGGAGGGCTGTAATGATACTGACCGTCTTTTGCTCGGAAAAATCCCGGTCGGCTGGGAGGTCGTCATCGCAGCGATGCGCCGACCCGACAAGCCAGCTCCTACATTTGAGGGTGGGGTGTCAGGGAGATAGCATCGGCCGGCCGCCACGAGATACAAAACTTTTCAAATCCCGCGTGTACAGCCAAAGAACCGCTGACGTATTTTCCGCTACACCAGTCGATGTACCTGGTCCAGACCAAGAATAAGAAAAGGGACGTCCCTCCATGACTCATCAGCAAGTCGACATGATCACCTGGCGCATGATGCTGCGTAAGGTGCCTGCCATTGTTCGGGCGCTCCCACGGGTGGTGCGCGGCATGCGTGCGGCCAACGTCACCGACCCCAACCAACCCTGCGGCCTGGGCTGGCATTTCGAACAAGCCACCTTGCGTAACCCTGACGGTGCTGCCCTGCTGTATGGGGACAGCGTGATCAGCTACCGCGACGCCAATCAGTGCGCCAATCGCATTGCCCATCACTTGCAGGCCCAGGGCATCCGCAAGGGCGATGTGGTAGCGCTGTTTATCGAGAATCGCCCCGAGTTGCTGCTCAACGTGCTGGCCGTGGCCAAGCTGGGCGGCATCTGCGCCATGCTCAACACGGCGCAAACTCAAGGGGCGCTGGTACACAGCCTGACCCTGGTCAAGCCGGTTGCCATTGTGGTCGGTGCCGAATTGCTGAGCCCTTACGCAGCAGTGCGCGATCAAGTCCAGATCCCGGCCGAGCGCACTTGGTTCGTGGCCGATGAGCCGGGCAGTAGGGTGCCCGACGGCTACATCGACCTGATGGCCGCCAGTGCCGAAAGCCCGGTGGACAACCCGGCGAGTTCCGCGCAGGTGTTCTTCCACGATCCCTGCTTCTATATCTACACCTCCGGCACCACCGGCTTGCCCAAGGCCGGCATCATGAAGCACGGGCGCTGGACCAAAACCGCCGTGAGCTTCGGCAGTATCGCCCTGGACATGGGGCCACAGGACGTCCTCTATTGCACCTTGCCGCTGTACCACGCCACCGGCCTGTGCGTGTGCTGGGGGGGCGGCGATTATCGGTGCGTCCGGCTTTGCCATTCGGCGCAAATTCAGCGCCAGCCAGTTCTGGGACGATGCACGCAAGTTCAAGGCGACCACACTGGGCTATGTCGGTGAGTTGTGCCGCTATCTGCTCGACCAGCCCGCGAGTGCGCAGGACCGTGATAACCAGGTGACCAAGATGGTCGGCAACGGCCTGCGCCCCGGTGTGTGGGCGCAGTTCAAGCAGCGCTATGGTGTGGAGCATATCTGCGAACTGTATGCCGCCAGCGACGGCAATATCGGCTTTACCAACGTGCTGAACTTTGACAACACCATCGGCTTTTGCCTGCAGCATTGGGCGCTGGTGGACTACGCCCATGATACTGGTGAACCGCTGCGCGGCAGCAACGGGTTCATGGTCAAGGTGCCCACCGGCGGGCAGGGCCTGTTATTGGCGCGCATTGATGATAAGTCGCCCTTCGACGGTTACACCGACCCGGAAAAGAACCGCAAGGTGGTACTGACCGACGTATTCGAAAAAGGCGACCGCTATTTCAACACCGGCGACCTGGTGCGCAGCATCGGTTTCGGGCATGCGCAATTTGTCGATCGCCTGGGGGATACCTATCGCTGGAAGGGCGAAAACGTCTCGACCACCGAGGTGGAAAACGTCCTGCTGAAACACCCGCAGATCGCTGAAGTGGTGGCCTATGGCGTCGAGATCGACAACACCAACGGCCGCGCCGGCATGGTCGCCATCACCCCCAGCGAATCCCTGGCCAGCCTGGACATGCGCGAACTGCTGCAATTCGCCCACGGCCAGTTGCCCCCTTATGCGGTGCCGTTGTTTTTGCGGATCAAGGTGAAGATGGAAACCACCGGCACGTTCAAGTACCAGAAAGTGAAGCTCAAGGAGCAAGGGTTCGACCCGGACAAGGCTGGCAATGACCCGGTCTACGCCTGGTTGCCGGGTTCGGACAGCTATGTGCCGGTGACCGGGCAATTGCTGGCGCAGATCCAGGGCGGCCAATTCCGTTATTGATTCTGGCTATGGCGGCTTTTGACAAAAAAGCCATGACACCGGGGAACTCCATCGCGACACTGGGCGCCTTAAACAGTTATGTCCGTCGCCTCAGCAAGGAGCCCCCATGTCAGATCAGCCTAAACAAATGACCGAAGACGAAGCCGCCGAGTTTGCCGAGCAAGTCTTTGACGTCGCCCGACGCGGCGACGCCGCGATGCTTGCCGCATTGTTGGCGAAAGGCCTGCCGGCCAACTTTCGTAATCACAATGGCGACACCCTGTTGATGCTTGCGGCGTACCACGGCCATGCCGAGGCGGTCAAAGTGCTGCTGGAGTTCAAGGCCGACCCATTGATTGCCAACGACAAGAACCAGTTGCCGATTGCCGGGGCGGCGTTCAAAGGCAACCTGCCGGTGGTGCAGGCGTTGATCGAAGGCGGCACGCCGGTTGAGGCGGCCTCCTCGGACGGGCGTACGGCCTTGATGATGGCGGCGATGTTCAACCGCGTTGACATGGTTGATTACCTGCTCGGTAAAGGCGCAAACCCCAAGGCCACCGATGCACAAGGCGCGACGGCACTGGCCGCGGCGCAGACCATGGGCGCGGTGGATACGGCGGCGCAGTTGCAGAAACTGGTGTAGGCTACGCGCCCTTCAAAACTTGCCCGTTACAGGATCGCCCCATGAAAACCGCCCTCGTCGAACTCATCAGCAAAATCAGCGCCGGCGTCATGGGGGAGGATGAAGTAGCGCGTATTGCCGACGAAGCGGCCCAGGCCTACGCGGACCCGGCGGCGTTCCTGGCGGCCAATCCGGATATCAACTACGACGACAGTTTCCCGATTCCGCTGGGAGAGTGGGTGGTGGTCGGTAGCCTGCCAGACACGGTGTTGTTCCAGGCCGATACCTATGGCGACCTGTTTGCCCAGATCGTCGCGTCGTTCGGTCCGGGCGTGGCGTTCAACCTCAAGCCCAAGCAATTGGCCAAGACCGAAGACCTGACCGCGCTCAACCGCATCCAGATCCAGATGAGCGCCCTGAGCCCGGAAGACGGCGGTTATGTGCTGATGAACTTCAGCCAGTTGCTGGACGACGAGATCCAGGCGGTGCTGGTGTTCGGCAACGACCTGGCGCGGGTACTGGAACTGTGTGCCGAAGTCGGCATCAAGGCCGAACCATCATTGGAAGCCTTGAAGATTGCCGTACACGTCTGAAATAAAACGGAACCCGCGCCAAGGCTGACTATCCTACAAGTGCATGCCCTCACTTAGGAGCGACACCATGGGTTCCACGTTTAATAGTCTGATTGGCCTGATCATCCTCGCGCTGGATATCTGGGCGATCATCAACGTGTTCAAAAGCGGCGCCAGCACCGGCGCCAAAGTGCTGTGGATCCTGTTGATCCTGCTGTTGCCAGTGCTGGGCCTGATCATCTGGGCTATCGCCGGGCCGCGCGGTAACGTGCGGATCTGACGACCCACTCGATTTGGAGCGGGCACAGTCAATGTGGGAGCTGGCTTGCCTGCGATAGCGGTGGGTCAGCTTGCATTGTATTGGTTGACACACCGCTATCGCAGGCAAGCCAGCTCCCACAGTGGGGTTTACGGCGTTAATTAAATTTGTGTGTCGAAAGTATTCGCCGCACGAAATTTTCACATCCCATCCAAGACAATTCGCCGGCTTTATCCGGCTGCCAGGGCTCTATCTCCAGTGCCCTTAAAGGCAGGGCCGTGCCTTACGTTCAGTAATTAATAGCCTTGCCGGCCTCGATCGGGCACCATTTGTGCCACCGCGTTAACCGCCTACCCCAGCCAGCCTGGGCGAGGGACGGACGCCACTGCATTATTTCGCAACTTAAACTTCCAATGGGTCCTAAAACGACATGGCAAACCCGGACGCCCTGAATCAGCAGCGAGCTTCAAATCGCCTGCTGCAACCGACCGTCAAATCCCATCTGGCGTACACGCTGCTCTGCGCATTGGTCATGATGGTGATGTTTTCCCTGCTGCGCCTGGCGTTGCTGGTCTACAACCGCGAGATGATCCTCGATACGCCGGCCTCGACGTTCCTTGAAGCGTTCGCCAACGGCTTGCGCCTGGACATTCGCCTGGTGATGTACCTGCTGATTCCGCTGCTGTTGGCGCTGTTCAGCGTGCGGGCCATGGCGGCGCGCGGGTTCTTCCGTTTGTGGCTGACCGTCGCGTCCAGCATCGCCTTGTTCCTGGGCTTGATGGAGATGGACTTCTACCGCGAATTCCACCAGCGCCTCAACGGCCTGGTCTTCCAGTATGTGAAGGAAGACCCGAAAACCGTGATGAGCATGCTCTGGTACGGTTTCCCGGTGGTGCGTTACCTGCTGGCCTGGGCCGTGGGCACGCTGATCCTGAGCATGGCCTTCAAGGGCGCTGACCGCGCAACGCGCCCACGGGGCCCGTTCAGCGGCGGCACTGTCAGCACGCGCCAGGTGGCGCCGTGGTACAGCCGCATCGCAGTGTTCATGGTTTGCCTGCTGGTTGCCGTGGTTGCCATCCGTGGCACCCTGCGCCAAGGGCCACCGCTGCGTTGGGGTGACGTCTACACCACTGACTCGAACTTCGCCAACCAGTTAGGCCTCAATGGCACCTTGTCGCTGATCGCGGCGGCCAAGGCGCGCTTCGGTGAAGACCGCGCCAACATCTGGAAGGCGACGCTGGAACAACCACTGGCCACCCAGACCGTGCGCGACATGCTGGTGCTGCCGCAAGAGAAGCTGGTAGACACCGACACCGCTGCCGTGCGCCGTGACTTCACGCCACCGGCCGAGAAAACCCTGCCGATCAAGAACGTCGTGGTGATCCTGATGGAAAGCTTCGCCGGTCATTCGGTGGGCGCATTGGGACGTCCGGGCAATATCACCCCGTACTTCGACAAGTTGACCCACGAGGGCTTGCTGTTCGACCGCTTCTTCTCCAACGGCACCCACACCCACCAGGGTATGTTCGCCACCATGGCCTGCTTCCCGAACCTGCCGGGTTTCGAATACCTGATGCAGACCCCGGAAGGCAGCCACAAGCTGTCGGGCCTGCCGCAGTTGCTCAGTGCGCGTGATTTCGACGATGTGTATGTCTACAACGGCGATTTCGCCTGGGACAACCAGTCGGGCTTCTTCAGCAACCAGGGCATGACCAACTTCATCGGCCGCAATGACTTCGTCGACCCGGTATTCTCCGACCCGACCTGGGGCGTGTCCGACCAGGACATGTTCAACCGTGGCCTGGAAGAACTGAAGGCGCGCGAAGGCGGCAAGCCGTTCTACGCACTGCTGCAAACCCTGTCCAACCACACGCCGTACGCATTGCCGACCCCATTGCCGGTTGAGAAGGTCACCGACCGTGGCAGCCTCAACGAGCATTTGACGGCCATGCGTTACTCCGACTGGGCCTTGGGCCAGTTCTTTGAAAAGGCCCGCAAAGAGCCGTACTTCAAGGAAACCCTGTTTGTGATCGTCGGTGACCACGGCTTTGGCAATGAGCAGCAGATCACCGAGATGGACCTGGGTCGCTTCAACGTGCCGATGCTGATGATTGCACCGGGCATGCGCGAGAAGTTCGGTGAGCGTGACCACACTGTGGGCACCCAGATCGACATCGTGCCGACCATCATGGGCCGCCTGGGCGGCGATACCTTGCACCAGTGCTGGGGCCGCGACCTGCTGAACCTGCCCGAAGGTGACAAGGGTTTCGGCGTGATCAAGCCATCGGGCAGCGACCAGACCGTGGCCTTGCTCACCGGCGACCGCGTACTGGTATTGCCCAAGGAAATGCCACCCAAGTTGTGGGAATACACACTGGGCGCCGAGCCGACTGGCAAGGTGATTCCGGAGTCGCCGGACGAAGCTGCACTCAAGCAGAAACTCGAGTCGTTCCTGCAGACCGCGACCAAGAGCTTGTTGGATAACACCGCAGGTGTCGTGGACGGTAAGCCGGACTAACTGACCGACAATAAAAAAGAGGCCTTCTAGAAGGCCTCTTTTTTTGCTTCTCAATTGTAGGAGCGCTTGCTCGCTCCGACAAACACCGTAGCGCGGTGTTTATATCTTGCCGAGCAACAACAGCACCAGCAGAACAACCAGTACCACACCCAGGATACCCGACGGTCCATAACCCCAGTTACGCGAGTGCGGGAACACCGGCAGACCACCGACCAGCAGCAGGATCAGGATAATAATCAGAATGAGGCTCATGGTTTTATTCCTTATAGGTTCTTTGCAAAAACCGGCTGTTTAACCGTTGGTTCGTCCATGTACAGTGGGACGCCTTACCCATTCCGACTCTGCCACTTCGTAAAAAATTCATTGTTTTTATAAAACATTTTGATGGGTCGCTTATTTCTTTTAACGCGTGCGCAACTTGAACTAATCAGTTGAAAAAAATTGAACTTAATCTATAGGCACGCCTGCGACCGAGCCCTCGGTTTGCCCGGGGCATTCATCACCCTGATGGTGCGTGGGTGGAGCAAAAACCTTCGCTACACTGCCGGTCACTTCTTTCGTGAACCACAAGGCTACTTCCTATGCAAAACCGCATGATGATCACTGGCGCCGGGTCTGGCCTGGGTCGCGAAATCGCTCTGCGCTGGGCCCGTGAAGGCTGGCAGTTGGCGTTGTCTGATGTCAGCGAGCCCGGTTTGCAGGAAACCCTCAAGCAGGTTCGCGAAGCCGGGGGGGATGGCTTTACCCAGCGCTGCGACGTGCGTGACTACAGCCAGCTAACGGCCTTTGCCCAGGCCTGTGAGGTGAAGCTCGGGGGCATCGATGTGATCGTCAATAACGCCGGCGTGGCCTCGGGCGGGTTCTTCGCTGAACTGTCCCTGGAGGATTGGGACTGGCAGATCGCAATCAACCTGATGGGCGTCGTCAAAGGCTGCAAGGCGTTCCTGCCGCTGTTGGAAAAGAGTAAGGGGCGCATCATCAACATCGCGTCAATGGCAGCGCTGATGCAGGGCCCGGCCATGAGCAACTACAACGTGGCCAAGGCGGGTGTGGTGGCGTTATCCGAGAGCCTGTTGGTGGAACTCAAGCAACAGGAAGTGGGCGTGCATGTGGTGTGCCCGTCGTTTTTCCAGACCAACCTGCTCGACTCATTCCGTGGGCCAACCCCAGCCATGAAGGCTCAAGTGGGCAAGTTGCTTGAGAGTTCGCCCATCTCGGCGGCGGATATTGCCGACTACATTTACCAGCGCGTGGCCGAAGGCGAATTCATGATCCTGCCCCACGAGCAAGGCCGCATGGCTTGGGCGTTGAAGCAAAAAAATCCGCAACTGCTGTATGACGAAATGACCCTGATGGCCGACAAGATGCGCGCCAAGGCGCAGGCTGTTAAGGCCTGATTTGGCTGGGGTCTGTCAGGCAAATTACCTACCTGTGTAGGAGATGCCTGATTTGCCCGCAAGCCATTGTCGGTCCAGCGCGAAGGGGGCATGGTCGAGGTCCTGTTACTGGAAAAGGACTACCGCCATGCTGGTCTTAAGCCGTGCTATAGGCGAAGCCATCGCCATTGGCGATGACATCACCGTGCATATCCTTGAAGTGAACGGTACTCACGTGAAATTCGGCATCGAGGCGCCGGTGGGCGTCAACGTGTACCGTGCCGAGGTGTACCGCAAGATTCTCAAAGGCGAGGGCCAGGCTACCCACCCCGTGCCGGTGCCCAACCCTTAGGCAGGCTTCAGTCGAACAGGTGCTTGGGCACATCGTGCTTGAGCATCAACTGGCATTGCTCGCTCTCGGGATCGAAGACGATCAGCGCCTGGCCTTTGGTCAGCGCCTGGCGCACGCGCAGCACGCGGGTTTCCAGGGGCGTGTCGTCGCCATTGTCGGTGCCGTCGCGGGTGACGAAGTCTTCGATGAGGCGGGTCAGGGTGTCGACTTCAAGTGCATCGTAGGGAATCAGCATACAAGCCTCGGGTGTCAGGTCCCGGCGATGCTACTGCGCCGGGACCTTTGTTGCCAGTATCAACTCACCGCGTCAGGACTTCTGGCCGACCAGGCTGTCCACCGACGGCACGCGGGTGTCGCTCTCCATTTGCGTTTCATGCTCGATCTGATGACTGAACCGATCCAGTGAGCCCTGGGCCGGTTGCGCATCGCTGGCAAACACCGGCGGGCTGAGGATATAGGCGCCCAATAAGCGGCTCAGGGCGGCGAGGCTGTCGATATGGGTACGCTCGTAACCATGGGTGGCGTCACAACCGAAGGCCAGTAATGCAGTGCGAATGTCATGGCCGGCGGTGACCGCCGAGTGCGCATCGCTGAAGTAATAGCGGAACAGATCGCGGCGTACCGGCAGGTCGTTGTCCGACGCCAGGCGCAGCAAGTGGCGGGACAGGTGATAGTCATAGGGCCCGCCGGAGTCCTGCATGGCCACGCTCACCGCATGTTCGCTGGAGTGCTGGCCGGGGGCGACCGGGGCGATATCGATGCCGACAAACTCACTCACATCCCAGGGCAGGGCGGCCGCTGCGCCACTGCCGGTTTCCTCGGTAATGGTGAACAGCGGGTGGCAGTCGATCAGCAAGGGTTCGCCACTGTCGACGATGGCCTTGAGCGCGGCGAGCAGGGCGGCGACGCCGGCCTTGTCGTCCAGGTGGCGAGCGCTGATATGCCCGCTCTCGGTGAACTCGGGCAGTGGGTCGAACGCCACGTAGTCACCCACACTGATGCCCAGGGAGTCGCAGTCGGCACGCGTGGCGCAGTAGGCGTCCAGGCGCAGCTCGACATGGTCCCAGCTCACCGGCATTTCATCCACGGCGGTGTTGAATGCGTGCCCGGAGGCCATCAGCGGTAATACGCTGCCGCGAATCACGCCGTTGTCGGTGAACAGGCTGACCCGGCTACCTTCGGCAAAGCGGCTCGACCAGCAGCCCACCGGCGCCAGGGTCAGGCGCCCGTTGTCCTTGATCGCACGCACGGCGGCGCCGATGGTGTCCAGGTGGGCGGAGACGGCGCGGTCAGGGCTGTTTTTCTGGCCCTTGAGGGTGGCGCGAATGGTGCCGCGTCGGGTCATTTCAAACGGAATGCCGAGCTCTTCCAGGCGTTCGGCGACGTAACGCACGATGGTGTCGGTAAAACCGGTGGGGCTGGGAATGGCGAGCATTTCCAGCAGCACTTTTTGCAGGTACGCGAGATCGGGTTCGGGAATGGTTCGGGTCATGGAAACTCCTGATGAGTTGAGGGCGATCGTTCCCACGCTCTGCGTGGGAACGCCTCAGGGACGCTTTGCGTCCGCTGTGGTGACGCAGAGCGTCACAGGCTGCATTCCCACGCGGAGCGTGGGAACGATCGGTAGTCAGGTAGCCGGCTGACTGTGTGGGAACAACAAATCCACAAACTTCTCAGCCGTGGGTTGCGGTTCATGGTTGGCCAGGCCGGCCCGTTCGTTGGCTTCGATAAACACATACTCTGGCTGGTCGGCCGCAGGTACCATCAGGTCCAGGCCGACCATAGGGATATCCAGGGCACGGGCCGCACGCACGGCTGCATCCACCAGTGTCGGGTGCAGGATCGCCGTGACATCTTCCAGGCAACCCCCGGTGTGCAGGTTGGCGGTGCGTCGCACGGCCAGTTGCACGCCACGGGGCAGGATGCTGTTGTAGTCGTAACCTGCGGCTTTGAGGGTGCGCTCGGTTTCTGCATCCAGCGGGATTTTGCTCTCGCCGTCGGTGGCCGCCTGGCGACGACGGCTTTGCGCCTGGATCAACGCGCGAATCGAATGCTGGCCGTCGCCGATCACTTCGGCAGGGCGACGAATCGCAGCCGCGACCACTTCAAAACCGATCACCAGAATGCGCAGGTCCAGGCCTTCGTGGAAGCTTTCCAGCAACACGCGGCTGTCGAACTGGCGCGCCGCTTCGATCGCCTGCTGCACCTCTTCGATGCTGCGCAGATCCACGGCGACGCCATGGCCTTGCTCGCCATCCAGCGGCTTGACCACGATGCGCTGGTGTTCGTCGAGAAACTCCAGGTTGTCGTCGGCACTGCCCGCCAACTGTTGCACCGGCACCTGCAGGCCCGCCGCCTTGAGCACCTTGTGGGTGAGGCTCTTGTCCTGGCACAGGGTCATGCTGATGGCGCTGGTCAGGTCGCTCAGGGACTCACGGCAACGCACGCGACGCCCGCCGTGGCTAAGGGTGAACAAACCCGCATCGGCGTCGTCAACGTGCACATCAATACCGCGTCGGTGGGCTTCTTCGACAATGATGCGTGCGTAAGGGTTGAACTCCGCCTGAGGCCCCGGGCCCAGAAACAGCGGTTGATTGATGCCGTTCTTGCGCTTGATTGCAAAGGTGGTCAACGCCCGAAAGCCGAGCTTGGCGTAAAGGCTCTTGGCCTGGCGGTTATCGTGCAGCACCGACAAGTCCAGGTAGCTCAAGCCTCGGCTCATGAAGTGCTCCACCAAGTGGCGCACCAACACTTCACCGACGCCAGGGCGGGTGCATTGAGGGTCGACGGCCAAACACCAGAGGCTGCAACCGTTCTCCGGGTCGTGGAAGGCCTTGTGATGGTTGAGGCCCATCACGCTGCCAATCACCGCGCCGCTGTCTTCATCTTCGGCCAGCCAGTACACCGGGCCGCCTTGATGACGTGGGGTGAGGCGTTCCGGGTCGACAGGCAGCATCCCGCGGCCCTGGTACAGGTGGTTGACCGCTTGCCAGTCGGCCTCGCTCTGCACCCGGCGAATACGAAAGCCGCGAAACACCCGGGTGGCCGGGCGGTAGTCGGTGAACCACAGGCGCAGGGTGTCGGACGGGTCGAGGAACAGTTGCTGCGGGTCAATGCCCAGGATTTGCTGGGGCGCTGCCACGTACAGGGCGATATCGCGCTCCCCGGGCTGCTCGTTGAGCAGTTCCTGAGCCAGGCTTGCCGGGTCGGGAAAGGTGTGGCCGATCAACAAACGGCCCCAGCCGCAATGCACGGCAATCGGGTCGGCGGCCAGTGCGCTGCCATCTTCGGCCAGGCGCGCTTGCAGGCGCTCGTAGGTCGGCGCCTGGCCCTTGAGTAAGCGTTGGCTGTAAGCCGCGGCATTCGGTTTCATGGATCAGATTCCTTGTTCGCTCAGCCACAGGTTCAGCGCCGCCAGCTGCCACAGCTTGGAGCCGCGCAGCGGGGTCAATTGGCCTTGCGGGTCGGTGAGCAAGCGGTCGAGCATGGCCGGGTTGAACAGCCCGCGGTCCTGGCTCGGGTCCAGCAGCAACTCGCGCACCCAATTCAAGGTATCGCCCTGCAGGTGCTTGAGGCCGGGCACGGGGAAGTAGCCTTTCTTGCGGTCGATGACTTCGCTGGGGATCACCCGACGCGCCGCTTCCTTGAGCACCTGTTTGCCGCCGTCGGGCAGCTTGAACTGGGCCGGCACACGGGCCGACAGTTCTACCAGGCGGTAGTCGAGGAACGGTGTGCGCGCTTCCAGGCCCCAGGCCATGGTCATGTTGTCGACGCGTTTGACCGGGTCGTCCACCAGCATCACCGTGCTGTCCAGACGCAGGGCCTTGTCCACCGCCGCGTCGGCGCCCGGCATCGCGAAATGCTCGCGCACGAAGTCGCCGGCAGCGTCGTTGGCGGTCAGCCATTGGGGCGCGACGGTCGCCGCGTAGTCGTCGTAGCTGCGGTCGAAAAACGCCTCGCGATAGGCCGCGTACGGGTCGCTGGCACCGTCCACTTGCGGGTACCAGTGGTAACCGGCGAACAGTTCATCGGCGCCCTGGCCGCTCTGCACCACTTTGCAATGCTTGGCCACTTCCCGCGACAGCAGGTAGAAGGCGATGCAGTCATGGCTGACCATCGGCTCGCTCATGGCGCGGAAGGCTGCTGGCAGTTGCTCGATGATCTCGCTTTCGGCGATGCGCAGTTGGTGGTGATGGGTGCCGTAGTGTTTGGCGATCAGGTCTGAGTACTGGAACTCATCGCCACGTTCGCCGCCGGCGTCTTCAAAGCCGATGGAGAAGGTCGACAAATCGTCCACGCCCACTTCACGCAGCAGGCCGACGAGCATGCTCGAATCGACGCCGCCTGACAGCAGCACACCCACATCCACCGCCGCACGTTGGCGGATGGCCACGGCTTCGCGGGTGCTGTCGAGCACGCGGTCGGTCCAGTCTTCCAGGGTCAGGTGTTTTTCGTCCTCATGGGGGCCGTAGGGCAGGGTCCACCAGGTTTTCTGTTCAGTCTTGCCGCTGGCGTCGATGCGCATCCAACTGGCGGGCGGCAGCTTTTCGATGCCGGCCAACAGCGTGCGCGGCGCGGGGACCACGGCGTGGAAATTCAGGTAGTGGTTGAGGGCGACCGGATCGAGGATCGGGTTGATATCCCCACCCTTGAGCAACGCTGGCAACGCCGAGGCGAAACGCAGGCGCTGGCCGGTGCGCGACAGGTACAAGGGCTTCACACCGAGACGGTCACGAGCGATGAACAGACGCTGGGCATCACGCTCCCAGATGGCGAAAGCGAACATGCCGTTGAGCTTGGGCAGCAGCGCTTCGCCCCAGGCGTGATAACCCTTGAGCAACACTTCGGTGTCGCCACCGGAATAGAAGGCGTAACCCAGGGCTTCCAGCTCTTGGCGCAGCTCCGGGAAATTATAGATAGCGCCATTGAACGCCAGGGACAGCCCCAGATGGGCGTCGACCATCGGTTGGGCAGAGCCGTCCGACAGGTCCATGATCTTCAGGCGGCGGTGGCCCAGGGCAATCGGCCCTTGGGCATGAAAGCCCCAGGCGTCGGGGCCTCGGGGGGCGAGGTGGTGCGTGATGCGTTCTACGGCTGCCAGGTCGGCAGGTTGATGATCAAAGCGTAACTCGCCAGCTAGTCCACACATAAATTCCTTACCGGTTTTTCCGTTGGGGAGGGGTCAATACTCAATACGCCCAAAAGGGCGCGTACCCAGAAACTGACCCAGTGCTATGCGTGGAGTTTTAGACCGATAAGTTATAAGGCAGATAGCCGCCTTGCCTTTAATCCGGCTTTTTTTGTGCAGCGCCCTGGCCTCGCACCAACGCGCGCAGGGCAAATCGATTGGGGTGGCAAGCCTCGGCTACGCTGGTTGGCACTGGCAGGGGCTCATCACTCAGCCACGCAGCCAATAGTTCGCCGCACAACGGCGCAGTGATCAATCCACGCGAGCCATGGCCGCTATTGAGAAACAGACCTGGCAGCCACGGGCAGGGCGTTTGCGGTACTTGCCGGGCATCTTTGCCCAGTACCGCATAAGCCTGCTCAAACGCCGCATGGTCAGCCAGTGGCCCAACGATGGGCAGGTAGTCAGGGCTAGTACAACGAAACGCGGCACGGCCCTCCAGCTGTTCAGGTGTCAAGCGATCAGCACCCAGGCGTTGCAGCAGGTCGGTAGAAATCTCACCCAGCATCTGCAGGTTGCCATGGTGTTCGGCGGGCGTGGGCGTGAGGTCTTGATTGTTGAAGTCGAAACTCGCGCCCAGGGTGTGTTCGCCAAGCCGGGCCGGCGCGACGTAGCCTTCGGCACAGACCACCGTGGCCAGCGCTTTACTCGCGCAGGTTTGCGCCAGCCGAGTGATCTGCCCACGGATGCGCTTGAGCGGTATGTCTGCACTGAAGGGGAAACGCTTGATCTCCGCAGCCCCGGCGAGCACCACGACACTGGCGCTGGCCAATACGCGGTCACCGGCGCGGGCTTGCCATTGGTCGTCGAGCCGGTGCAGTTCCAGTGCCTCGTGGTGGGAGAGCACTTCAATCAGTGGATGTTTGGCCTGCCACTGGCACAGCGCGGGTGGATGCACCCAACCGCCCTGTGGAAAAAACAACCCGCCGTGGGCCAGTTCGATTCCCGCCTTTTGCTGCGCCTGGTCGCGGTCCAGCAGCTGCAGCAGATCCGGAGCAAAGGCGTTGGCCAATTGAGCCTGACGCTGGGTTTCTTTAGCGTCAAACGCCAGTTGCAACACGCCACAGCCGTCCCAATCGACACCTCGGTGCAAGTGTTCCAGCAGGCGTCGGGTGTGGCCAAAACCGCTGAGGATCAACTGGGACAAAGCCGTGCCATGGGCCGAAAGCTTGAGGTACAACACACCCTGTGGGTTGCCCGAAGCTTCCTGTGCCAGGCCGGCATGGCGCTCCAGAAGGCTGACACGCCAACCCCGGGCGGCCAGGCTGGCGGCGGTCGCGCAACCGGCCAGGCCACCGCCGATGACCAGGGCATGACGTTCTCCCTCGATGGCGGGTGGCCGGGCGAACCAGGGTTTACGTGGGGCCGGCGCGGGTAAGTCGGCGGGCCAACCGACAAACTCCCCACGCAGGATCTCCCACTTATGGCCGATGCCTGGCGTGCGTTTCATCTTGAACCCGGCGGCATTGATCAACCGCCTTACCCAGCCGGTGCTGGTGAAGGTGCTGATGGTCGAGCCCGGTGCCGCCAGGCGCGCCAGTTGGGCGAACAGCTCAGCGGTCCACATGTCGGGGTTTTTCGCCGGGGCGAACCCGTCGAGAAACCACGCATCGACCTGGGCGTCCAGTTGCGGCAATTGTTCCAGCGCATCACCGATCAACAGGGTCAGGGTCACGCGGCCATTGTCCAATACCAGGCGCTGAAAACCCTGGTGGATGGCAATGTATTGCGCCAGCAATTGCTCGGCCAAGGGTTGCAGTTCGGGCCAGAGGGCGAGGGCGCGTTGCAGGTCGGCATGGCTGAGGGGGTATTTTTCCACGCTGACAAAGTGCAGCCGCGCACCGGCGACTGCGTGCTGTTCGAACAACTGCCAGGCGCAGAGGAAGTTCAAACCGGTGCCGAAGCCGGTCTCGCCAATCACCAGGCGCCCACCTGTTGGCAAGGCGGCGAAGCGTTCCTGCAAGCGGTTCTGCTCCAGGAACACGTAGCGGGTTTCTTCCAGGCCCGACTGGTCGGAAAAATACACGTCGTCGAATACCCGCGAATGCGGGCGGCCTTGATCATCCCAGTCGAGCTGGGCGTGGGTGATGGGGTTCATGGCGGCTCATAAAATGAAAGCGGGCAAAGACAAGGCGGCCATTCTAGCCGATCAACAGGTGTTGAATTGATCCATGGCAAGGCTGGGGTGTATTTGCTTGCGCGTGTCTTGGCCCAATCCGCTAGTCTTGAGCCATCTTGAAACGGAGCTGCCCATGTTCGAATCCGCCGAAATCGGTCACGCCATCGACAAAGACACCTACGACGCCGAGGTGCCAGCCCTGCGTGAAGCCTTGCTGGAAGTTCAGTACGAGCTGCAACAGCAGAAGCGCTTCCCGGTGATCATCCTCATCAACGGCATCGAGGGCGCGGGCAAGGGTGAAACCGTCAAGCTGCTCAATGAATGGATGGACCCGCGCCTGATCGAAGTGCGCACCTTCGACCAGCAAACCGACGAAGAACTGGCGCGCCCACCGGCCTGGCGCTACTGGCGGCAACTGCCGGCCAAGGGCCGCATGGGCATTTTCTTCGGCAACTGGTACAGCCAGATGCTCCAAGGCCGCGTGCATGGGCAGATCAAGGATGCGCGGCTGGACCAGGCCATTGCCGGCGCCGAACGCCTGGAAAAGATGCTCTGCGATGAAGGTGCGCTGATCTTCAAGTTCTGGTTCCACCTGTCAAAAAAACAGATGAAGGCGCGCCTCAAGGCTCTGGCCGACGACCCGCTGCACAGCTGGCGCATCAGCCCATTGGACTGGCAGCAGTCCAAGACCTACGACAAGTTCGTGCATTTCGGTGAGCGTGTGCTGCGCCGCACCAGCCGCGATTACGCGCCGTGGCATGTGATCGAAGGCGTCGACCCCCATTACCGTGGGCTGACCGTGGGCAAGATCCTGCTCGATGGGCTGCAAAGTGCCCTGAAGCAGGCCAAGGTCAAGGCCAGCGGCATGAACCCGGCGCCGTTGCTTGCCTCGGTGGACCAAAAGAGCCTGCTCGACAGCCTCGACATGACCCTGCGCCTGGACAAGGATGATTACGAAGAACAACTGATTACCGAGCAGGCGCGCTTCTCTGGGCTGATGCGCGACAAACGCATGCGCAAGCACGCGTTGGTGAGTGTATTCGAGGGCAACGACGCGGCAGGCAAGGGCGGGGCGATCCGCCGTGTGGCGGCAGCACTGGACCCACGCCAGTACCACATCGTGCCGATTGCCGCGCCCAGCGAAGACGAACGGGCCCAGCCTTATCTGTGGCGGTTCTGGCAGAAGATCCCGGCGCGCGGCATGTTCACCGTGTTTGACCGCTCCTGGTACGGTCGCGTGCTGGTGGAGCGCATCGAAGGCTTCTGTACCCCAGCGGACTGGATGCGCGCCTATGGCGAGATCAATGACTTCGAAGAGCAACTGCGCGATGCGGGCGTGATCGTGGTCAAGTTCTGGCTGGCCATCGACAAGGAGACGCAGCTGGAACGCTTCCAGGCCCGTGAAGAAATCCCCTTCAAGCGCTTCAAGATTACTGAAGACGACTGGCGCAATCGCGACAAGTGGGACGACTACCGCGCGGCGGTGGGCGACATGGTTGACCGCACCAGCACCGAGGTGGCGCCTTGGACCCTGGTAGAAGCCAACGACAAACGCTGGGCGCGGGTCAAGGTGCTGCGCACCATCAACCGTGCGCTGGAAGAGGCGTTTGATAAAAGCGACAAGCACGACAAAAAGAAAAAGAAATAGCCCATGCTTTTGCATCCACGCAGTGAATGATCATCGCGGTCGGCCTGGCCCGGCTCTATCCTCGATCAACAACCACAAGATCGAGGTAGCCCATGCGTGAAGTAGTGATCGTCGACAGCGTGCGAACCGGCCTGGCCAAATCCTTTCGCGGCAAGTTCAACCAGACCCGCCCCGATGACATGGCGGCCCATTGTGTCAATGCGCTGCTGGCCCGCAACGGTATCGACCCTGCGACGGTAGAAGACTGCATCGTCGGTGCCGGCTCCAACGAAGGCGCCCAGGGCTATAACATCGGGCGTAACGTGGCGGTGCTCTCGCAACTGGGCACCGGTACGGCGGGCATGACCCTCAACCGTTTCTGTTCGTCGGGCTTGCAGGCGATTGCCATTGCCGCCAACCAGATCGCTTCGGGCTGCAGCGACATCATTGTTGCCGGTGGCGTGGAGTCCATCAGCCTGACCATGAAGAGCGTCAACACCGATAACCTGATCAACCCGCTGCTTAAGGAACAGGTGCCGGGCATTTACTTGCCCATGGGCCAGACCGCCGAAATCGTTGCGCGCCGCTATCACGTCAGCCGCGAAGACCAGGATCTTTACGCGCTGCAAAGCCAGCAGCGCACCGCCCAGGCCCAGGCTGATGGCTTGTTCAACGATGAAATCGTGCCGATGGCGGTCAAGTACAAGGTCGAGGACAAGAACACTGGCGCGGTGCAGATCCTGGATGGCGTGGTCGACCGTGACGACTGCAACCGCCCGGACACCACCCTGGCCAGCCTCAGCGGCCTGAAGCCGGTATTTGCCGAGGATGGCTCGGTAACGGCAGGTAACTCCTCGCAGCTTTCCGACGGTGCGTCGATGACCCTGGTGATGAGCCTGGAAAAAGCTCTGGAACTGGGGCTCAAGCCCAAGGCGTTCTTCCGGGGCTTTACCGTGGCCGGTTGCGAGCCGGATGAAATGGGCATTGGCCCGGTGTTCTCGGTGCCCAAGTTGCTCAAGGCTAAGGGTTTGCAGGTGGCGGACATCGACTTGTGGGAACTCAATGAAGCCTTTGCTTCCCAGTGCCTTTACGCACGCAATCGCTTGGAGATCGATAATGCCAAATACAATGTCAACGGCGGCTCGATTTCCATCGGGCACCCGTTCGGCATGACCGGCTCGCGGCAGGTGGGGCACCTGGTGCGCGAGCTGCAACGGCGCAACCTGCGTTACGGGATTGTCACCATGTGCGTGGGGGGCGGGATGGGCGCCACCGGACTCTTCGAAGCCGTACGCTGAGTCGGGTTGGAATACGGCCAATGTGGGAGCTGGCTTGCCTGCGATAGCGGTGGGCCAGCGACAGATTGGGCACAAATAAACCGCCATCGCAGGCAAGCCAGCTCCCCCATTCAAGACTGTGACGTATCCGAACTCAGTGACTTGCCCCTAGAATGCCTGTTCCACTTCCTCTGGCATCTGGGGCATTCATGCACATTTCTTCCGGCCGCTGGGTCTACGGTTTTTTCCTGACCCTGCTGACCGCGTTTCTGTGGGGCATTCTTCCGATCAAGCTCAAGCAAGTGTTGCAGGTGATGGATCCGATCACTGTGACTTGGTTTCGCCTCATGGTAGCGGGCACGTGCCTGTTCGTTTACCTGGCCGCCACCAAACGCCTGCCCAGCCGCAAAGTGCTTGGCCCCAAGGGTGGGTGGCTGGTGGGCATGGCGGTGTGTGGCCTGGTGGGCAACTACGTGTTGTACCTGGTGGGCCTGAAAATGCTCAGCCCGGGCACGGCGCAGTTGGTGGTGCAGATGGGGCCGATCTTTCTGATGGTAGCCAGTGTGTTTGTGTTCAAGGAGCGCTTCAGCCTGGGGCAGGGAGTGGGGTTGTTGGTGCTGATCGCAGGCTTTGGTTTGTTCTTCAACCAACGTCTGGTGGAATTGCTGACGTCCATGGGCACCTACACCGCCGGTGTGCTGACGATCCTGCTCGCCACCACCATCTGGGTGTTCTATGCACTGGGTCAGAAGCAGTTGCTGACGGTGTGGAATTCGCTGCAGGTGATGATGGTGATCTATCTGTCGTGCGCGCTGTTGCTCACCCCTTGGGCACATCCGCTGGAGGCGTTGCAGTTGAGCCCGCTGCAAGGCTGGCTGCTGCTGGCGTGCTGCATGAATACGCTGGTGGCCTACGGCGCATTTGCCGAAGCCCTGGCGCATTGGGAAGCTTCGCGGGTCAGTGCAACCCTGGCGTTGACGCCCCTGGTGACCTTCGTAGCCGTGGCGGTAGCGGCGTGGCTATGGCCGGACTATGTGCAAGCCGAAGAGATCAATGCCTTGGGGTATGTGGGGGCGCTAGTGGTGGTGACGGGCTCGGCGATGGTGGCGCTGGCGCCTTCGCTGCTCGCCGGGCTCAGGGCCCGGCGGCTGCGGATGTCGGTTTAAGCGCCGAGCATGTTTTCCGGGCGCACCCATTGGTCAAACTCGGCATCGGTGAGGTAGCCCAGCTCCAGTGCAGCCTCACGCAGTGTCAGCCCTTCGGCGTAAGCCTTCTTGGCGATTTCGGCTGACTTGTCGTAGCCGATATGCGGGTTGAGGGCGGTGACCAGCATCAGCCCGCGTTCCAGGTGCTGGGCCATTTGCTCGGCGTCGGGTTCGAGGCCGGCAATGCAATGCTCCTGGAAATTGTTGCAGCCATCGGCCAGCAGGCGGATCGACTCCAGCAGGTTGTGGATGATCACCGGCTTGTACACGTTCAACTGCAAGTGCCCTTGGCTGGCGGCCATGCCGATGGTCACGTCGTTGCCCAGTACCTGGCAGGCCAGCATCGACAGCGCTTCGCACTGGGTCGGATTGACCTTGCCGGGCATGATCGAACTGCCCGGTTCGTTGGCCGGCAACTTGACTTCGGCCAGCCCGGCGCGAGGGCCCGAACCCAGCAGGCGCAGGTCGTTGGCGATTTTCATCAGCGCCACGGCCAGGGTTTTCAGCGCGCCGTGCAGGGTCACCAGCGGCTCATGGCCGGAGAGGGCGGCGAATTTGTTCGGCGCGGTCACAAAGGGCAAACCTGACAACGCGGCCAGTTCGGAAGCAATCGCCTCGCCAAAGCCATGAGGGGCATTGAGGCCGGTGCCGACGGCAGTGCCGCCCTGGGCCAGCTCGCACACCGCGGGCAGGGCGCTGCGGATCGCACGCTCGGCGTAATCGAGCTGGGCGATAAACGCCGAAAGTTCCTGGCCGAAGGTGATCGGCGTGGCATCCATCATGTGGGTACGGCCGGTCTTGACCAGTTTCATATGCCGCGCGGCCAATTCCGCCAGGCCACCGGACAAGGTGGCGATCGCCGGCAGCAGTTGCTTGTTCACCGCTTGCACCGCAGCAATGCTCATGGCAGTAGGGAAGCAGTCGTTGGAACTCTGGGAACGGTTGACGTGATCGTTGGGGTGCACCGGGCTCTTGCCGCCGCGGTTGTTGCCGGCCAGTTCGTTGGCGCGGCCAGCGATCACTTCGTTGGCGTTCATGTTGCTCTGGGTGCCACTGCCGGTCTGCCAGACCACCAGCGGGAACTGGTCGTCGTGCTGGCCGTCCAGAACCTCGTCGGCAGCTTGCTCGATCAGGCGGGCAATATCGGCGGGCAGGTCGCCGTTACGGTCGTTGACCCGTGCCGCAGCCTTCTTGATCAAGGCCAAGGCATGCAATACCGCCAGCGGCATGCGCTGCTCGCCAATCGCGAAATTGACCAGCGAACGTTGGGTTTGCGCACCCCAATAGGCGTCATCAGGGACCTGTACTTCCCCCAGGCTGTCGGTTTCGATACGGCTCATCGGTCACCCTCCTTATCCAGTCGTGATTGGTCAGTTTAGGCCCTGGCGGCCAGCGTGGGTTCCCTAAAAGCGCATTTGTGCCCTCGTGCCCCGTGAAACCAGGGCTTGCCGAGGGGTGGGGTTGAGCCGCGAGGTTTTTTAGGCGCAGAATGGTCGCCCTTGGGGTCTTACCTCGCCTGCTAGAAAAGGAAACTCGATGACTCGTCTTCGTGCCATCTGTACCGCGGTTGCTCTGGTTTGCGCCAGCGGCCAGGTTCTTGCCGATACCGCCAGCCACAACGCCAGTGCCGAAGCCTTCCTTACCCTGGCCCATGCTGACAAGCTGGGGACCCCGGTGTACATGCAAGTGCAGCAAATGTTCGCCCAGCGTTTCGAACAGACCAAGGCGCCTGCCGCCAAGCAGTCCGTACTGGACAGCTACCAGGCCAAGGCCAACGCCGCTCTGGACCAGGCCATCGGCTGGCCGAAGCTCAAGCCCGACATGGTCAAGCTCTACACCACCAACTTCAGCGAATCCGAGCTCAAGGACCTGGTAGCGTTCTACCAGTCGCCACTTGGCAAGAAAGTCCTGGAAAAAATGCCCCAGCTGACCCAGCAATCGGCCCAGATGACCCAGGCCAAGCTGGAAAGCGCCGTACCGGTGGTGAACAAGCTGTTGGAAGACATGACCAACGAGCTGGCGCCAAAAGCCGCCGCACCGGCCAAGAAGAAGTAAGCAGGAATGACCATGCAACAGCGTATCGAAACGGCCCTTGCCGCCCTGGTCCCGGAGCATTTGAGCGTGCTGGATGAAAGCCACATGCACAGTCGTGGGTTGCAGACCCACTTCAAGGCCGTGCTGGTCAGCCAGCAGTTCGAGGGGCTTAACCGCGTCAAGCGCCACCAGAAGGTCTACGCCACCCTGGGTAGCCTGATGAGCGAATTTCATGCGCTGGCGCTGCATACCTATACGCCCGAAGAATGGGCGACAATCGACGCAGCCCCGGCCTCGCCGACCTGCGCCGGCGGACATTGATGGGGTAACCCTGATAGAATCCGCAACGCGCCGCTTAGCCGGCGCGTTTTTTTTGCATCCGGTTCACCCCTTACGAGGGTAGCCACCTGGAGATAACACCCATGACTCAACCGATTGTCGTGGCGGCACTGTACAAGTTCGTCACCCTCGAAGATTACGTCGCCCTGCGCGAGCCCCTGTTGCAGGCGATGGTCGATAACGGCATCAAAGGCACCTTGCTGATCGCCGAAGAAGGCATCAACGGCACCGTTTCCGGCAGCCGCGAAGGCATTGACGGCCTGATGGCCTGGCTCAAGAAAGACCCACGCATGGTCGACATCGACCACAAAGAGTCTTACTGCGACGACCAGCCGTTCTACCGCACCAAGGTCAAACTCAAGAAAGAGATCGTGACCCTGGGTGTCGAAGGCGTGGACCCGAACAAAAAGGTGGGTACTTACGTCGACCCGCAGGATTGGAACGCGCTGATCAGCGACCCGGAAGTATTGTTGATCGACACCCGTAACGACTACGAAGTGTCCATCGGCACCTTTGAAGGCGCAATCGACCCGAAAACCACCAGTTTTCGCGAATTTCCCGACTACATCAAAGCCCACTTCGACCCGGCCAAGCACAAGAAGGTCGCCATGTTCTGCACTGGCGGCATTCGCTGTGAGAAGGCGTCGAGCTACATGCTCAGCGAAGGCTTCGATGAGGTCTACCACCTCAAGGGCGGTATCCTGAAGTACCTCGAAGAGGTGCCCCAGGAAGAAACCAAATGGCAGGGCGACTGCTTTGTGTTCGACAATCGCGTGACCGTGCGCCACGACTTGAGCGAAGGCGACTACGATCAATGTCATGCCTGCCGCACACCGGTGAGCGTAGAAGACCGTGCCTCCGAGCATTATGTGGCTGGCATCAGTTGCCCCCATTGCTGGGATAAGCTGCCGGAGAAGACCCGTCGCAGTGCGATCGACCGCCAGAAGCAGATCGAACTGGCCAAGGCCCGCAACATGCCGCACCCGATTGGTTACAACTACAAGCAAACCCCTTCCGAGGCCTGAGCCATGTCTGCGCGCCTGCTCTATGTAATGGACCCGATGTGTTCCTGGTGCTGGGGCTTTGCCCCGGTGGCACAAGCGCTGGTGGAGCAGGCCCAGGCGGCCGGCGTGGACGTGCACCTGGTGGTGGGCGGCTTGCGCACCGGCAGCGGCGCGGCGCTGGAGCCGACGACCCGGCGCTACATCCTTGAACACTGGCAGGCCGTCACCGACGCCACCGGCCAGCCGTTCAAGCGAGAAGGCGCATTGCCCGACGGGTTTGTCTACGACACCGAGCCTGCGTGCCGCGCTATCGTCACCGCACGCAGCCTGGCGCCGGATTGCGCCTGGACGCTGCTGGGGCTGATCCAGCGCGCGTTCTATGTCGAAGGCCGGGACGTGACGCTCGCCCCTGTGCTGGTGGAGCTGGCCGAACAGGCCGGTATTCCACGTATCGAGTTTGCCGGCGAGTTCGACCGTGCCGATCAGCACGCGGCCACGGCGGCCGATTTCACCTGGGTGCAGGACCTGGGCATTGCCGGGTTTCCGACCCTGCTGGCCGAGCGCAACGGCCAGTTGGCTTTGCTGACCAATGGTTACCAGCCGCTGTCCGAGCTGTCGCCGTTACTCGCTCGATGGTTGGAGCGAGCTGCCTGTGTATGAACAGCCTCCACGCACCGACCGCCTGACCTGGGCGGAAATTCGCCGCCTGGCCCTGCGTCACAAAAAATCCCTGTGGGTCGCCAACGGCGTCGCCGTGCTCGCCACCCTGTGCAGCGTGCCTATCCCACTGTTGTTGCCGTTGCTGGTCGACGAAGTGCTACTGGGCCATGGCGATGCGGCCCTCAAGGTGATGAACCACGCGTTGCCCCTGGGCTGGCAAAAAGCGGCTGGCTATATCGGCCTGATGCTCTTGGTCACCCTGGCCCTGCGTTGCGGCGCGTTGGTGTTCAACGTGGTGCAGGCGCGGCTGTTTGCGCGCTTGGCCAAGGACATCGTGTACCGCATCCGCGTGCGCCTGATCGAGCGTCTCAAGCGCATCTCCCTGGGTGAGTACGAAAGCCTGGGCAGCGGTACGGTCACCACCCACTTGGTGACCGACCTGGACACCCTGGACAAATTCGTCGGCGAAACCCTCAGCCGCTTCCTGGTGGCGATGCTGACCCTGGTCGGCACCTCGGCGATCCTGGTGTGGATGCATTGGCAACTGGCGTTGTTGATCCTGTTGTTCAACCCATTGGTGATCTACGCCACGGTGCAGTTGGGCAAGCGCGTCAAGCACCTCAAGAAGCTGGAAAACGACAGTACTTCACGCTTTACCCAGGCGCTGACCGAAACCCTCGATGCCATACAGGAAGTACGTGCTGGCAACCGCCAGGGCTTTTTCCTCGGGCGGCTGGGCCAGCGTGCCCAGGAAGTGCGTGACTACGCCATTCATTACCAATGGAAAACCGACGCGTCGAGCCGCGCCAGTGGCTTGCTGTTCCAGTTCGGTATCGACATCTTCCGCGCCGCGGCCATGCTCACCGTGCTGTTTTCCGACCTGTCCATCGGCCAGATGCTCGCGGTGTTCAGTTACCTGTGGTTCATGATTGGCCCGGTGGAACAATTGCTGAACCTGCAATACGCCTATTACGCGGCAGGCGGCGCGCTGTCGCGCATCAACGAGCTGCTGGCGCGTGCCGATGAGCCGCAATACCCAGGCGGCGCAGACCCGTTCAGCGGGCGCGAGACGGTCGGCATCGAAGTGCGTGGCCTCGACTTCGGCTACGGCGAAGAGCTGGTACTCAACCAGTTGAACCTGGCCATCGCACCGGGTGAAAAGGTGGCAATTGTCGGCGCCAGCGGCGGCGGTAAAAGCACCCTGGTGCAACTGTTGCTGGGGCTCTACACGCCGCAGGCCGGCAGCATTCGTTTTGGCACTGCCACCCAGCAGGAGATCGGCCTGGAGACCATCCGCGAAAACGTCGCGGTGGTGCTGCAACATCCTGCGCTGTTCAACGATACCGTGCGCGCCAACCTGACCATGGGCCGCACCCGCACCGATCAAGCCTGCTGGCAGGCGCTGGAAATCGCCCAACTGGATGCTACTGTCAAGGCATTGCCCTTGGGCCTGGACAGCGTGGTCGGGCGTTCGGGCGTGCGCTTTTCCGGTGGCCAGCGGCAACGCCTGGCCATTGCCCGCATGGTGCTCGCCGAGCCTAAAGTGGTGATTCTGGACGAGGCCACCTCCGCATTGGACGCGGCGACCGAGTACAACCTGCACCAGGCACTGGCGCGGTTTCTCAGCGGGCGTACTACACTGATCATCGCCCACCGGCTGTCTGCGGTGAAGCAGGCTGACCGAGTGCTGGTGTTCGATGGCGGGCACATCGCCGAGGACGGCGACCATCAGCAGTTGATTGCCGATGGCGGGCTGTACGCCAAACTGTACGGACACTTGCAACAAGTGCGTTGATTTAGCTTAGGCTGTGCTATCGGGAGCGGATTTTCGCGTGCGTATCAAGCTGTGCATGTGTAAGGGACTTCATGAAGCAAAAGCGGACTCTCGGAACGCCACGCCTGCTGGGTATTGTCTGGCCCTTTATCGCCGTCGTGTTGTTCCAGGCATTGTTAGGCTGCGTCAGTCTCTACGTGCTTTCGGCAGTGCGGGGC
Organism: Pseudomonas sp. FSL W5-0203; assembly: GCF_001896155.1. Lineage (NCBI taxonomy): Bacteria > Pseudomonadati > Pseudomonadota > Gammaproteobacteria > Pseudomonadales > Pseudomonadaceae > Pseudomonas > Pseudomonas sp. FSL W5-0203. Next base: position 36,110 of record NZ_MPOR01000015.1, on the reverse strand, counting down.
TATGTGGCGGGCGAAAGTCTGTGGTCCAAGGGCCAGAAGGATGCCATCTACTACCTGACCCTTTACGCCGATAACCGCAACGACGCCACCTACCTCAAATACCAGCAGGCCATTGCCGTGCCCCAGGGTGGGCATGAATTGCGCATTGCCCTGGACCGTCCCACCCCCGATACGGACGCGGCCCGCTTGGGCATTCTCAAGGGCGGTAATCATCCGGACGACGTTTCCAGCCTGATCTGGCTATACCTCAACTTCCGTCATTTCAGCTACCTGGAAAAAGCCATTGAGCTGTGGACGGTGGGCGACGGCTACCTCGTGCAGCTCGATGAGCTGGCTCAGGAGATGCACGGCGCCATTACCTCCGGCTACGTCAGCAGTGACGATGTCCATCATTGGAAGGCGCGCATCACGGCCATCAATGAAGGGGTGACGCCCGCTGCCAAGGCGTTCAGCGATGCCCTGGGCGAAGGTTCGCGGATGATCCTGCGCCTGTTGTTGATCACCAACCTGGCGACTGCCTTGGGCCTGATCGTGTTGGCGCTGCTGCGCACCCACAAGTTGCTGGCCCAGCGTCATGCCTTTGCCGATGCGCTGCAAGCGGAGAAGGAGCGGGCGCAGATCACATTGGAGTCGATTGGCGACGGGGTGATTACCACCGACGTCGACGGGGCCATTGCCTATATGAACCCTGCAGCCGAAGCGTTGACCCACTGGCGCTCGGAGCAAGCCCAGGGCCTGCCGCTGGCGGCGCTGTTCAAGCTTTTGAATGAAAACGCCGAGCCCGACGGTTTCACACTGATTGAACACATCGTCAAAGGCCAGTTCAGCGGCGGCAGCGAGCATTCCAAGCTGATCCAGCGCCTGGACGGCAGCACCGTCTCGGTCACCCTGGTGGGCGCGCCGATCCGCAGTGCCGGCAAGGTCAGCGGTGCGGTCCTGGTGCTGCATGACATGACCCAGGAACGCCAGTACATCGCCAACCTTTCCTGGCAGGCCACCCACGACGCGTTGACTGGCTTGGCTAACCGTCGCGAGTTCGAGTTCCGCCTTGAACAGGTGCTGCAACAGGTCGCGCGCCAGCAAAGTGGGCGACATGCCTTGATGTTCCTCGACCTCGACCAGTTCAAGCTGGTCAATGACACCTGTGGCCATGCCGCGGGCGATGAACTGCTGCGCCACATCTGCGCGTTGCTGCAGTCGGACCTGCGCGAGGGCGACACCCTGGCTCGGTTGGGCGGCGACGAGTTTGGTATCCTGCTGGAGAACTGCCCGGCGCCGGTGGCGGAAAAAATCGCCGAGAGCCTGCGCCACACTGTGCAGAGCTTGCACTTCGTGTGGAAGGGTCGGCCCTTCATGACCACCGTCAGCATCGGCCTGGTGCATATCTCGCAAACCCCGACCACCCTGGAAACCTCCCTGCGTGCCGCCGACATGGCGTGCTACATGGCCAAGGAAAAGGGGCGCAACCGGGTGCAGGTCTACCATGTCGACGACTCGGAGTTGTCTCTGCGGTTTGGCGAGATGGCCTGGGTACAGCGGCTGCATATTGCGCTTGAGGAAGACCGCTTTTGCCTTTACGCCCAGGAAATTGCGCCTTTGGGCCCTACCGACGCCGGCAGTGGGCACATCGAAATTCTCCTGCGCCTGCATGACGAAGCGGGGCGGATCATTTTGCCCAACAGTTTTATTCCGGCGGCCGAACGCTACGGGTTGATGACGTCCCTGGATCGTTGGGTAGTGGAAAACGTATTCAAGATTATCGCCCGTTGCATGCATGAGCGCCCGGGCCGCCCCATGGCCATGTGTGCGATTAATCTGTCAGGCATAACCATTGGCGATGATGACTTTTTAGGTTTTTTGCGTCAGAAATTCGATACTTACAACATTCCACCGGAAATGATTTGTTTTGAAATAACTGAAACCAGCGCTATAGCCAATTTGGGCAGCGCGATTCGGTTTATTAATGAACTCAAAGCGTTAGGGTGCCATTTCTCACTCGATGATTTTTGCGCCGGAATGTCCTCATTCGCATATTTGAAACATTTACCTGTAGACTTCCTGAAGATCGATGGAAGTTTCGTAAAGGATATGCTGGACGACCCGATTAACCGCGCCATGGTCGAAGTGATCAACCACATCGGCCACGTCATGGGTAAGCGCACGATTGCCGAGTTTGTTGAAACACCCCGGATCGAACAGGCTTTACTTGAGATAGGTGTGGATTACGCTCAGGGCTACCTGATTGAACGCCCGCAATTGTTTACCTTTGATAGCTTGCAGTGCCGACCTGAGCGGCCGCAGCCACTGTTATTCAAGGCGCCCGGCACTTTCCGCTGAAACATTTGCTGGTCTGTACAATCACACTTGAAAAGGAGCCCCACAGTGATCGACACATTCAACAGAACCGGCCCGCTTATGGAAGCCTCCAGTTACCCCGCCTGGGCGCAGCAATTGATCCAGGACTGTAGCGAGAGCAAGCGTCGGGTTGTCGAGCACGAACTGTATCAGCGCATGCGTGACAACGCCCTCAGCGCCAAGACCATGCGCCACTACCTGATTGGTGGTTGGCCGGTGGTGGAACAGTTTGCCTTGTACATGGCGCAGAACCTGACCAAGACCAAGTTTGCCCGTCATCCTGGGGAGGATATGGCGCGCCGTTGGCTCATGCGCAATATCCGCGTTGAGCTCAACCATGCCGACTATTGGGTCAATTGGGCGCGGGCTCACGGCGTCAGCCTTGAAGAACTGCAAGCGCAGGAGGTGCCGCCTGAGTTGCACGCCCTGAGTCATTGGTGCTGGCACACCAGCTCGGCGGATGCGTTGATCGTCGCGATTGCCGCCACCAACTACGCGATCGAGGGGGCGACGGGGGAGTGGTCCGCCGTGGTCTGCTCTACCGGTGTGTATGCTGCCGCCTTCCCTGAGGAAGATCGCAAGCGGGCGATGAAGTGGCTGAAGATGCACGCCCAGTACGATGACGCCCACCCTTGGGAAGCCCTGGAAATCATCTGCACGCTGGCCGGGACCAACCCGAGCAAGGCCCTGCAGGAAGAGTTGCGCCAGGCGGTATGCAAGAGCTACGACTACATGCACTTGTTCCTGGAAAGCTGCATGCGTCTAGAGCATACAGAGAAAGACAAGGCGCCAGCCGTTCGCGAGCGCCCTGTGCGCATCGCCAGCGAGGCGTAGCGGTAACTGTGGCGAGGGAGCAATCTCCCTCGCCACAATTGACTTTACCCCGCCATCGCCAAGCGGTTACGACCTTCGCGCTTGGCCACATACAACGCATTGTCGGCCCGACGCAGCAGGCTTTCAGCCGACTCGGCCGCCAGCAGCGTCGAGCAGCCGAGGCTCACGGTCAGTTCTATTCGCGTGCCCTCCACCCAGTAGTCCTGGGCTTGTGCCGCCTGGCGAAGGCGCTCTCCCACCATCCTCGCGGCATCGCGACCGGTGTTGGACAGCAGGATCAAAAACTCCTCCCCGCCAAACCGGAACACCATGTCCACGTTGCGCAGCTGGCGTTTGATCGCTCCGGCCACGGCGCGCAGCACGCTGTCGCCCGCGGCATGCCCATGGGTGTCGTTGATTTTCTTGAAGTGGTCGATGTCCAGCATCAACAACGACAGCGGGTGCAAATGCCGGCGTGCCATGTCGATTTCTCTCTGCAGCGTCTGGTCCATGGCCACACGGTTGCCGGTTTCGGTCAACGGGTCACGCAGGGCGCTGCGGGTGGCGGCGCGGTAGAGCAGGGCGTTGCGCATCGGATAAAGCAAGGTCACCAGCAGGAGTTCGAGCTGGCTCAGTTCTTCTTCAAGCAACCGCTGGTTGCGACGAAAGACCAGTTCCCCCAGATGCTCGCCTTCATGGCTCAGGGTGTAGCTGACGGAGTGATGACCCCGGTGGCCAAACTCCAGGCGCAGGTCGCTGGCGGCGTGACGGTATTGCAACGCGTCCAGCGGCACCAGGCGCTGAACCTCACGAAAGAACAGGCCCAGGATGCGCTCCGGCTCCAGGCTGGTCTGCAACTGCTGGTTCAGTTGCTGGCGAAGTTCGGCAAGGGTGGCGGGGCGACGTGGGCGTAAGGATGGCTGGCCAAATCCCAGGCGTTGCAATTTGGCACTGTCAAAGTCAATTGCGTTGGTCTGGGTGGGGGTTTTCATAAGCGGGTGGCCTCTAAGCACTGGGCTGTCTTACAGGCGGGATGAGAGTGGCGAGTGCCAAGCGTCTTACTGATCCTTCAGTTCCGTAAAACATTGGAAACAGTTTAAACCGCTTTTCTTTGGGTTATAACCCCGGGGCACTGCCGCACGTCTTGTCATCGCCGAACCTGCTTGAACAGTACCGGAGCGAGATTCATGCCAAGTGTATTTGGTTGGTAAAAATCCTTATAAATCAATTAACTAATTTTTAAGTAAGAAAAGTCTGTTAAAGCATGGCGCCAGTTATTTGGCTGATTGGGGCCGGCATTACTGCCGGCCCGGTTAACCTTACTGTTTCGGTGGGGCGAGTTGTTTGTCGCAAATAAACAACGCTTCGGTTATCCGCACACAACGTACACCATCCCTCATCACTACTAGACCAAGGTGGTACGGTCGATCTGCGCGATGGAGGTGACCCCGGTCAGGGTCATGGCCACGCGCATTTCCTTGGCGAAGATGTCCAGCAGGTTCTCTACCCCATGCTGGCCCTCGGCGGCCAGCGCATAGGCGGTGGCACGCCCTAGCAGGCACGCCTTGGCACCCAGGGCTAGCATGCGCACCACGTCGAGCCCGGAGCGAATGCCCGAGTCCACCAGCACGGTCAGGTCATCGCCTACCGCTTCGGCAATCGGCGGCAACGCCTTGGCCGTGGAGAGCACCCCGTCGAGCTGGCGGCCGCCATGGTTGGAGACCACGATGCCGTCGGCCCCGAAACTCACCGCGTCCTTGGCGTCCTGCGGGTCGAGGATGCCCTTGATGATCATCGGGCCTTTCCAGAATTCGCGGATCCATTCCAGGTCTTTCCAACTGATCGACGGGTCGAAGTTGTTGGCCAGCCAGCCAATGTAGTCCTCCAGGTGGGTGGGTTTGCCCAGGTATTTGGAGATATTGCCCAGGTCGTGGGGGCGGCCCATCAAGCCCACATCGAAGGCCCATTGCGGCTTGGTCACTGCCTGCAACATGCGCCGCTGCGCCGCGTAGGGGCCGGACATACCGGAGTGAGCGTCACGGTAGCGTGCGCCCGGTGTCGGCATGTCAACGGTGAACACCAGCGTTGTCACCCCGGCGGCCTGCGCCCGCTCCAGGGCGTTGCGCATGAAGCCGCGATCCTTGAGCACATACAGCTGGAACCAGATCGACTGCGGGCTTTGCGAGGCCACTTCCTCAATCGAACACACCGACACTGTCGACAGGCAAAAAGGGATGTTTTTGTTGGCCGCCGCCTTGGCTGCTTGCACTTCACCGCGTCGCGCATACATGCCGGTCAGCCCGACGGGGCTGAGGATCACCGGCATCGCCAGTTCGGTGCCGAACAGCTGGGTGGTAAGACTCAGGTCGTCGACATTGCGCAGGATGCGTTGACGCAGGCTGATCTCGGCCAGGTCCGAACTGTTGGCGCGCAACGTGTGCTCAGCGTAAGCGCCGCCGTCGATGTAATCGAACAGAAAGCGCGGCAACTTGCGCTTGGCCGCAGCGCGGTAGTCGGAAGCGGACGAGATGATCATCGACGGTGTCTCCACAGGGCAAAGTGCTACACCCTAAGCAAAGTTATGCCATGATGAAAACAACTTTTATCACTGCTATCCAGTCGTTATAGGAATACTGATGAACCTACGAACACTGCGTGCGTTTGTCGAAGTGGTGCGCCAGGGTGGGTTCTCCCAGGCGGCCGAAGTGGTTGCCCTGACCCAGTCCACCGTCAGCAAAGCGGTCAAGACCCTTGAGGACGAATTAGGCATGCCGCTGCTCAATCGCCTTGGCCACAAGAACGAACTCACCGCCGCCGGCGAAATTGCCTACCGCCGCGCCTTGGTAATGCTCGCCGAACGCACCGACCTGATGGCTGAAATCAACGACCTGCGCGGTCTCAAGCGCGGCGTGCTGCGCATCGGTCTGCCGCCGGTAGGGTGCGGCGTGCTGTTCGCGGCCATGTTTGCCACTTACCGCAGCCGCTACCCGGGCATCGACATCGAACTGACCGAATACGGCAGTAAAAGGCTGCGCGAATGCCTGGAAGCGGGGGAGGTTGACCTCGCCGCCTTGCTGCTACCGGTTGATGAAGGCTTCGACTACCAACCGGTGCGCAACGAGCCATTGATCGCCGTGTTGCCCATGGGCCACCCATTGGCCCGGCGCAAGCGCATCGACTTCACCGACCTGGCCGACTCGCCGTTCATCCTGTTCGAAGCCGGCTTTGCCCTCAACGCCAAGATCCTCAGCGCCTGCGAACGTAAAGGCGTGACACCTAAAGTCACCGCTCGCAGTGGGCAAATAGACTTTATCGTCGACCTGGTCACCGCCGGGCTGGGCGTCGCCTTCCTGCCCCGGATGCTGGCGCACAAACACCAACACCCCGGCATCGCCTTGATCCCCCTGGACGAGCCCCACACCGATTGGCACATCGCCCTGGCCTGGCGCGCCAGCGCCCACCTGCCACCGGCAGCGCGGGCCTGGTTGGAACTGGCCAGGGAACCGTCGTATTCAAGCGAACAGGGGGGGAATTTGCGGAAAATTTCTGATGGCGCTTGACTTCTTCTTTTTAATCAGTAACATACGGCGCATTCCGCGATAGCTCAGTTGGTAGAGCAAATGACTGTTAATCATTGGGTCCCTGGTTCGAGTCCAGGTCGTGGAGCCAGATAGAGAAAAGCCTGCAGAGATGCAGGCTTTTTTTTGCCTTGAATTTGACCCGGCAATCCAGACGCTTAGCGCGCTTCGTATGGCGCCATCAGCGGGCATGATCCGCATGCTTATTTGAAGGCCGTGCTCACGCGCCTGCCGTTGCAGCGGGCGAGTGAGATTGAAGCGGCTTGGTCCTACGCGATTTTGATTACTACCTTACCAAAGGCGCCTCTGGCCAGATGTTCGTACGCTTCGCGTGCTTGATCAAATGGATACACGTGGTCGATTACCGGGCGAATCTTGTGCTCGTTCAAGAATTCGTTCATTCGGTCAAATGACGAGCGTGGAGCAACGGCTATGCCGCGAATCGTTGTTTGCCGGAAAATCATAGGCATCAGGTTCAAGGCGGAGGTCTGGCCTGTCAGAAAGCCGATCTGTGCAATACGTCCACCTGCCTTTGTCGCAGCAATCGATTGGTTGATGCCGTCCCCGCCCGCCACATCCAGCAGCAGATCCACTCCCTTGCCGTCAGTGAGCTTCAGAACTTCCTCTGCCCACTCAGGGGTGGTGCGATAATTCACACCCGCAACCGCGCCCAGTTTTTTTACAGCTTCCAGATTGTCATCACGGCTGGAGGTGACGATAACCTTGGCTCCCAAAGCGGTAGCAATTTGTGCTGCAAAAACAGAAACACCTCCAGAGCCCTGAACCAAAACGGTTTGGCCGGCCTCTATCTGGCCATAGTCGACGAGCGCATACCACGCCGTCAGAGCAGCAATTGGAAGGGTCGCTGCTTCCTCATCAGACATATTGTCGGGGGCACGTACCGCGCTGTCTTCATGGATGATCATGTATTGCGCCAGACCACCAGGCAATGGCGAGCCGAAGCAGTAGTTGGGTTCATCTGGCCCAGGCATGCCGTCCAACCAACGGGAGTAGAGGTGTGAGTTGACCCGATCTCCGATAGCAAAGCGGCTGACACCTTCACCTACTGCCACGACAGTTCCCGCCGCATCGCTGACGGGGATCAGCGGCTTGGGCACCATGTGAGGTTCATAGATGCCGTCAACGATGGCCTTGTCCCGGAAATTGAGTGATACAGCGCCTACTTTAACCAGCAGCTCACCCGCTCGGGGCACGGGGGTTTCCGTTTCGCCCTGCACGAGATTATCCAAGCCGAAATCTTTTAGAAGCCACGCTTTCATTTTCTGTCTCCAACAATTTTGAATGTGCAGGGGAGCAAAGCTCCTCCTTTACGCTGAGGACATTGTTAAGGTTTCGCGGCCCTAGATAAATGTGCAGAAACGAACAGGATTGTTATCCTGATCAGCAATAATCATCCCGTTAACACGCTTCCCGAGAAGAGACTTATGGAGCTTCTACAGTCGATGCAAGTATTCGCCAAGCTAGCGGAGTTGGGGAGCTTCACCAAAGTCGCTGAGGCAATGCAGGCCGGGCGACCGCACGTCACACGCACCATTCAGGATCTGGAAGCCTCGCTGGGTGTCCGTCTGTTCCAGCGCACTACGCGTAAAGTAAAACTGACTGCTGAGGGAGAGCGGTTTTACGATCGCGTCAAAGAGATTTTAGCAACCATCGCAGAAACCACTTCCATGTTCGACCGTAGTGGATCGACGTTGCGAGGGCGGCTTCGAATTGACATCCCTACTGCATTTTCCCAGCACAGCTTCATGGAAAGCCTTAGGAGGTTTACCGAGGCATTTCCCGACATCGAGCTTGTGCTAGGCGTGACCGACCGTACGGTAGATCTCGTAGCCGAGGGCATCGACTGTGTATTGCGAATGGGTGAACTTCCGGATTCAAGCATGGTGGCTAGAGAAATTGGCACCGCCACCATGGTGACCTGTGCGTCTGCAGGTTATCTCCAAGCCTGCGGTGCACCCATAACCCTACAAGATCTAGTAGACCACCAATGTGTCAGCTTCCTTTCCGGTCAAAATAACAGACCGCTGCCTTGGCACTTCTCGGTAGACGGCGAAGATCGTCCACATACGCCTCGGCGTGGAATCACCGTGAATGAGTCGAATGCCTACGTTCAATGCGGTGTTGCAGGCTTCGGCATTGTTCAAGCGCCTGGAATTGCCGTTGAGACATTCCTCGCAAGCGGAGAACTGATCGAAGTGCTCAAGGCATTTCGTCCAAAGCCTCGCCTGGTTTCCGTGCTTTATCCAAGCAGAACGCATCTTGCGCCTCAGGTCGAGGCATTTGTGGATTGGCTGAAGGAACATTTTCCTGTGCTACACCCTAGCTGGTTCACTGCGCACTAACCATTGTTTTGTAGTGGGGCTAGTCGTAACTGGCCAATGTTGATTTGGTCCGAGTCTGGCCCCCTAGCTTCCTGAGGGCGGCAAGGCGTCAGTTCTCCATAGGCGTAGGAACACCCATTCACCTGGTGCTAGCGAATGTGGCCGCGGGAATATCAACGGCCTTTAATAATTCACTATTATGAGAACTATGATCAGTGCATAGGTGTAGACGCTAACTCAAAACCACCATTGATAACGAACTGAACGCCCATACAAACCAGTAGAAAACCAACGACTCGGGAAATTGCATCGATTCCTGACTCACCAAGCACTTTCATGATTCGCCCCGAACATCGTAAAGCTATCCAGAAAATAAGCGCAGTAATGATGAATACGGTTGCGGCTGCAAGGTGAATGACGAGTGGCAGGGTCTGGTAGGTCGACTGCAGGGTAGAGGCGGAGCTGATAAGCAACGCTATCGTGCCGGGGCCTGCTGCACCAGGAAGAGCTAAAGGTACAAATGACAGATCGCGGAAATGTGGGGTTGATTTCTCTTTCTCTGAAAGGAAATCTTTCTGAACCTCTGTTTCGTCAGGTGTCGTTGCTGGAAAAAGCATGGCGAAACCGATGTAGGTAACGATCAGGCCTCCGGCTATTCTCAAGCCGGGGACAGATATTCCGAATACCTGCATTACCAGGCTGCCTCCGTAGAAGCTGACAAACATAATCAGAGCTACATATAAGCTTGCCTTCAGGATTTGCCGGTTACGCTCTACTGTAGGCAGCTTTCCTCCAAGGCCTAGTAAAAGGGAGATGCTAGTTAGAGGATTGGCCATAGGAAGCAGGGCCAATAGTCCAATAAGAACATGATGAAAGTAATTGCCCATAGTGTTTTTACTCGGTTATGCAACGAATAGGAGGCTATAAGATTATTAAGGTCGTACGTCATCTGCCCTAACGAACCGATATCAAGTCAGGACTCAATCGGGAAAGTATTTTTTTGCCTCTTCCGTGGTATAGCGCAGAAAGATCTGCACCGCCTGCGGAATCAAGCGTCGTGACAGTAGAAAAGCATACAGCGACATGTTCTGGAGGGTATAGCCAGGTAAAATACGTACCAGTTTTCCGCTCTCAACGGCCTCATTGGCGCTGGGCAAATTGAACTGCGCGATGCCAAGTCCGCGCAGAGTAAGATCCATGCGCGCATCGTTCGGTGTGGCAAGCAGGATGGCTTGCACCGGCATCAGGTGTTTATGTCCTTGGGGGTCGATGAGCTCCCACTCGGGTTCTCCCTGACGCCCAAGGCAGGGCCATTGCAGGAGATCGTCCGGTACACGGGGAGGTTTCCTGCCGGCCAGTAACAGGGGAGAAGCGAATAACCCTTGTGGCATTGAACAGATTGGCCGAGCAACCAGCGACTTGTTAATCACTTCGGCGCGGCGATGACTGAAGTAGACATCCACTGGCTCTTCAATGGGGTTTGGCACGCGTGTGCTGGCCTCCACTTCAAAATGAATTTCGTGCTGTTCTTCCAGCATTCGAGCGATAGCCGGGTTGATAAACCAGTGCACAACCTCGGGCGATCCGACGACCCGGATACGTCCTCTAATTTTTCCATCATCCGACTTGATCGCGCTTTCAACCTCCTGAAGGCCTTCGAACAAGGGCGCGATTTCGCTATAGAGCCGCTCGCCCGGGTCCGTCAATCGCATAGAGGGCATCCGATTGAACAAGCGCAGACCCAGGTGCTCCTCCAGCCGGGTCACGGCGCGACTGATGCTTGAAGTGTTCTGCCCAAGCCGTTCAGCCGCACGGCTGAAGTTCAATGTTTGCGCGGCAACGAGGAAGGTGTGGTATTCGCTCCACATGGCGTTGCTTTTATGCAATGTATAGTTGCTCCATATGGCATGGCTAAAATTAATAGACTAACACTATCATCACCAAGTCTGAGAGCCATTTAGCGTATAGGAGTTCAACTGTGACCTCGATAAATCGTATTTTTGCCAGCCTAGTTGCCTTGATGGGGCTGGGGCTATTGTTAGGTGGAGCTTACCTCTTAACCCTTGGCGGATCGTTTTATTACGTGCTGGCCGGATGGGCTTATCTGAGCACTGGCGTCATGCTTTGGCGTAGGCAAGTTTGTGGAGTATGGCTGCTGGTAGCGGTTGCCGTGCTGAGTGTTCCATGGGCGCTCTGGGAGTCAGGCACGTTCTATTGGGCGCTGTTTCCACGCCTGCTCGTACCGGCAGCGTTGGCGAGCATCGGCTTGCTCCTGTTATCCACTTGGTCGCCTGCGGACTCCCGGCGTCGGATACGCGGCCTGGGTGTACTAGCGCTATTAGGGACGGCTGTGTTCTTTGGGCTTGCCTTTACTCCACATGGTGTCGTCTCGCCTGTCTCGGGCACACCTTTTACTGCAGCAGCCACAAACACCACGCCTTCAAATTGGTCCGCATATGGCCGAACCACTGCGGGTACGCGCTACGCGCCCTTTACGCAGATCAACCGTGACAACGTTCAGGACCTGAAAGTGGCCTGGACGTATCGTACCGGCGCGAAGATCCAGTTGGACAAGGGCGCCGTGGATTCGAACACCCCATTGCAAATTGAAGATACGTTGTTCACTTGCACACCCGATGATCGCATTGCTGCTATCGATGCAGATACGGGGGTAGAACGTTGGAAATTCGATACCCATAGTGCATCTCCTATCTGGAACCGTTGCCGCGGCCTGGGTTACTACAAGCTCAAGGAGGCGCCGGCTGATGGCGTCTGTGCGGAACGAATCGTCAATTCAACCATCGATGCGCGCCTGATCGAACTAGATGCCAAGACCGGCAAGCAGTGCCCAGGTTTTGGCAGCGACGGCGTCGTCGACCTGAAGCAGGGCATGGGCGACGTTAAGCCTGGGTTCTACTTTCAGACTTCCGCGCCGCTGGTGGCGCGCGACTACATTATTATCAGTGGCTGGGTAGTTGATAACTACAGCCGCGGTGAGCCGTCAGGCGTGATCCGCGCCTTTGATGCCCGCACCGGCGCACTGGCATGGGCGTGGGACCTGGGCAACCCGGACATAACCGGCTTGCCACCGGCGGGGCAGACCTACACGCCCGGCACGCCCAACATGTGGACCGCCGCTGCCTATGACGACCAGTTGGGTCTTATCTATGCGCCGCTGGGAAATGCCACGCCGGACTTTTTCGGCATGGAGCGACCACCGCACTCGGATGAATACAACTCTTCCCTTGTCGCCCTCGATATCATGACGGGCCGCCCGAAATGGAAATTCCAGACCGTCCATCACGACATCTGGGACTACGACTTGCCTTCTCAACCCGCGCTGGTCGATTTGCCTGACGGCCAAGGCGGAACCATCCCCGGGGTATTGCAAACCACCAAGCGTGGCCAGCTTTTCCTGTTAAATCGCGCCACCGGAGAGCCGATTGCGGACGTCGTCGAAAAGCCCGTGCCTACGGCCGGTGCGGTACCTGAAGAAAAGCTTTCGCCTACACAGCCTTATTCGGTAGGGATGCCGACTATCGGTGCCGAACACCTCACCGAGAAGAAGATGTGGGGGGCAACCATGTTCGACCAACTCATGTGCCGCATCATGTTCAAGCAACTGCGCTACGAGGGCGACTTCACGCCGATCGGTCTGACCAAGGCGCTGGATCAGCCCGGCAATATCGGAGGATTCAACTGGGGTAGCGTCTCCTACGACCCCGTTAATCATCTGGCTTATATGAACGATATCCGGGTGCCGAACATCTTTTGGCTGATGCCTCGTGATGAATTCAATACTTGGACAAAAACCCACCAGATCGAGGTGAGCGGACATGGGCCGTCACCGCAGTTGAAAACACCTTACGGTCAAGCCATTTATATCTGGATGTCATCCCTAGGGGTTCCGTGCAACCAGCCGCCCTATGGGACCGTCGCGGCGGTCGATCTGAATACGCACAAGGTGGCCTGGCAAGTGCCGGCTGGCACCACAGAGCAATTGGGGCCACTGGGTATCGCATCACACCTGCCCATGCCCATGGGCATGCCAACTTATGCAGGAACGATGACCACGGCAGGCGGCCTAGTATTCTTTGCCGGTTATCAGGACTACTACATCCGGGCATACGACGGGCAAAGTGGCAAACTCGTCTGGGAACATGAATTACCGGTCGGCGCCAGCGCCACGCCGATCTCCTACGTCTCGCCGACGACGGGCAAACAGTACGTTGTCATTTCCGTAGGCGGGGCAGCGCATTCTCCCGACACCGGTGACTATGTAATGGCCTTCAGCCTTCCGACATCCCAACCGTGAAGCATCTGCAGCGACAGCAAAAGAAGGCGTTACCTGTACATGGCCAGCGCTGAATACGTGTTCAAAGCTGACGAGAAACCGGCGATGGCGGGCAGTCCTTATAAGCCCAGGCTGTCGCCGGCCAGGCGTGGCATATATTTTGTCGTAGGCTTATTCCTCGGGACCTGCACGACGCTGTGCAACGGCCTGGTGGCGAGCAATCTAGGCGTAATCTCTGGCTCTATTGGCGAGTACACGGCTCAGGTCTCGTGGTTGGTGGCAGTTTTTTTGGCGATCAATGCCAGCGCCAACCTGACCTTGGTCAAGGCCCGGATGCAGTTCGGAATCCCTTTGGTCACGGCAAGCATTGTCGGTACCTACATCGCTGCCTGTGTGCTGCAGTTACTGTGGCCCACTTTGACAACTGCGGTCATTGCCACGGCGATCAACGGCTTGATGTGCGCGACGTTGATCGCCTTGAGTACCTATTATCTAATGCAGGCCATAGCCCCATCGGCCCAGCCGATGGCCCTGATTATCAGCGTAGGGCTTACCCAGATAGGATCGCCGGTGGCGCGCATGATTCCCGTGGAATTTCTCGCCTCGGAACATTGGCTGGGGCTGCACTTGTTGAATCTAGGCATTGGTATGGCGGTGTTGGGTGTGACGTTGGCGGTGCCTTTGCCACGCAGTGATAGGGCCAGCGTGTTTGCTGCCTCGGACGCAGTGGTGATTGTATTGCTGGTTTCATCCTTCCTGCTGTTTGCCGGTGTGCTTGGCCTCGGCCGGAGCTATTGGTGGACCGACGCGCCCTTTCTCGGCTGGATGCTGGTGGCGGCTATCTCGTTGCTGGTGACGGTGGTGTTCATTGAACGACGTCGGCGTCAGCCGCTGTTGCAATTGGAATGGCTGGGCAGTTTCGACTTGATGCGTTTTGTTGCGATTGCGCTGCTGGTTCGGCTATCGCTGGCCGAGCAGACTTTCGGCTCGGTAGGTTTGCTATCAATGGGCGGGCTTAATAACGATCAGTTGCGTGTCCTGTTTGCGTGCGTACTGGTGTCGATGCTGATAGGGATCGTCGTCGCTTGCCTGACGTTGTCGCCCAAACGTATCCCCTGGCAGGTCATGGTCGCGGCTTTGTTTATCGCAACGGGAGCGTATCTGGACTCGCAATCCACCAGCCTCACGCGTGCGCCGCAACTGTACCTGAGCCAGTGTTTGATTGGGTTCGGTGCGACGCTGTTCATCGGGCCTGCCTTGATCTTTGGCTTTCTCAAACTGTTCGCGAAGGGACCTCAGTACATGATCACGCTCGTGGTCCTGTACGGGGCGAGCCAGAGTATCGGCAGCCTGGCAGGGTCGGCTGTAATGGGCAGCTACGAGTTCATCAGAACCCAGTCCCATATCGCTAGCCTGGCGGACAGTGCGCCGATCACCAATCCCCTTGTCGTAGCGCGCCTCGGCATTGGCGAGGCGTTGCTTTCGAGTCATATAGCCGACCCGGAACAGCGCCAGAAACAGAGCAGCAAGCTGCTAGGACAAGCGTTGCAGCAACAGGCTAGCGTACTGGCATTCAATGACGTCTTTCGCATGGTGTCAGTGCTGGCTTTTGGCACCGCGATGTATGTGTTTTATCTGCAGATGTCGGCTTTTTTCCTCTCGCGCATCCGTCGCGAGCCTGAGAACGTAAATGACTGATTCCATGACTGTTCCATCGGATGTTGAACACACTGCTTTTCATTGGTCGCCCCCGCCCCGGGGCCGTTTGCAAGGCATCATCATGGTGCTGGCTGCGATTGGCGTTATTACGATCGTCCTGTACATCTGGAAGTTGCCGCCTTTTGACGCAGGTCTGCAACAGACAGATAACGCCTATGTGAGGGGGCGAACCACGGTGATTGCCCCTCAGGTCAGCGGCTATATCGTCCAGGTGGCCGGGCAAGATTTCGCGCAGGTCAAGCGAGGCGAGGTCCTTGTGCGTATTGACGATGAGGTCTATCAGGCGCAGGTAGATGAGGCGACGGCCAATCTTGGCGTCGCCAATGCCGACCTCTCCAACAACCAGCAGGCGCACGCTGCTCGCATGGCGGGCATCGAGAGTCATGTTGCAGCTATGGCCGGTGCGCAGGCGCGCTTATTGCGTGCCCGCGCTGACATGCAGCGCGCAAACGCGTTGGTCATGGATGGCGCCATTTCTACGCGCGAGCGCGACCAGGCACGAGCCGATTTCAGTCAAGCCCAGGCCGAGGTACAGCAGGCGGGTGCGCAAGAGTCGATTGCTCGGGAGGAGTTGCGTACCGTGGATGTCGGCCGTGAAGGTCTGGAAGCCCAGGTGCGGGTGGCACAGGCAAAACTGCGTGCGGCTCAGATTGATCTTAATCACACGGTCATCCAGGCGCCGGAGGATGGCGTGCTCGGAGAAGTGGGCGTGCGGTTGGGCCAATTCGTGACCCACGGCACACAATTGATGTCGGTAGTGCCCGCTGATCACTGGATAGTCGCGAACTACAAGGAGGCGCAGACTAAGGCTATTGCGCCCGGCCAGATCGCGACGCTCAGGATTGATGCGTTAGGAGGGGCGACGCTAACGGGGCATGTCGAGCGGCTCTCACCAGCGACGGGCTCGGAATTCGCGGTGCTCAAGCCGGACAATGCAACGGGCAATTTCGTCAAGGTACCGCAGCGTATCGGGGTGCGCATATCTGTTGATCCGGACCAGCCTTTCGAGTCTTCGCTGCGCCCGGGCATGTCGGTTGAGGTCGATGTCGATACGCGTCATCGGTGAGGAGGCGGGTAGTGGACCATCAGCATTCAGTTGCTGTTGAGAGCCCCCTGGAGCGTATGGGCAGGTAGCAAACGACTGTTAATCATTGGGTTCCAGGCCCGGCTTTCCCTTAGGGAACAGGTGCCCCGTAATCGGAGGGTGCTTTACTTTGCCACGACGTTGTCCCGTGTAAAAAATATGCGAGCGTGCCGAGGTTGAAAGCGTTTCAAGATTGGCTATTCGAGGAGGTTCATGCGGCTTAGGGCATGCACTCGAAATCGGCAATCACATCGGTAGCTCAGTTCAGCGTTCGGCGAACGCTGTCTTATGAGGTGTGACTAATTTATGATGCCAGGATGATAAATTTGGATGCAGCATCATGAGTACACGTTCAGACCTTTTGACCAGCGCCGAGGTTCTGCTGCGCACGAAAGGCTATGCGGCCTTCAGCTATGCCGACCTTGCGGACGACATCGGCATTAAAAAGGCGAGTATTCATCATCACTTCCCCACCAAGGAAGGCTTGGCAATTGCCATCGTCGAGAGCTACCTGTTCCGGTTTAAAAAGCAGCTGGACGCTATCAATGATGAACACGTCAGTGTTGTCGACCGGCTGAATGCCTTCGCCTTGATGTTCGCTCACAGCAGCCTGAACGGGATGCTTCCACTCTGTGGAGCCTTGGCCGCAGAGCTTATGGCCCTGCCTGAAAGCCTCAAAGAAATGACAAAGGAATTCTTTGAGATCCATCTCACTTGGCTCCAGGAAAATATTAAGCAGGGTCAAGATCGAGGAGAGCTTAAAGCCGAACTGGATGTAACCCGGGTTTCAAGGTTCATATTGAACACTTTAGAAGGTGCGAGCTTTGTTTCTTGGGCGATGAGCGATGATTACGAGAAATCTTCGGGATTTGATTTGATTTTATCTACCCTTCGTCACTAAAGACGTAGCAAGTACGTTTATAGACTCTACCGCTGCACTCTCTGCCCGGGGGCGTCTTTCATCGCTGTATCTTTGGTACATATTCCAATAGTCTCTCGACTTGATCGCCTGCCAAGAGCAGGCGGCCTTGAGTTATTTGATTCGGGGTCGCGAGCCAATCTACGCTGTTTTAATTAGCGCAGACTAAAACTACCAGATAGATCACTCGGTATTATCTGGTGTGCGGTAGATTTGCATCCAATGACGGGGAGGTTTGCTTGTAGGCGGCGCTTCTTCCTGACCGCGAATTGTACAGTACCGCCCATGTTTAGCGGCGACCGCGCTCTTGGCTGCGTTCAAAGTGACCTCTTGAAACGAAGCTCCATCTCGTCCCAATACGTGGCCTGGGGCATAAACAGCGATAAACCTCCTTGATTTTATATCTATGCGGAGACGGTCTTGTGCCATCAATTCGTACAGTTACATAAAACAAACCTGATGCTTAGAGCTGTGAGATGACCTGTGCTGGCGTCACTCTCGGAGTGATTCTGTCGGTCACGACTCCCACTGTGTTGTCATCAATATTCCCAAATCCTCTATGCAGCCTAGCTTTTCGAAGCTATTGGTATCGTCATCTTCCTTGTAAGCCAACCTACTACTTGGTAGGCTTGTTTCTCTTCCGGTCGAATCGTCCGGCTTATCTGAAGAGGAACGTCCAATGAGCAGCAATCTGAATGGTATCGATGTCGCCGCACTCCAGAATTTCGCCGAAGGCGTTGCTGGTGATGCGACTAAGCGCCACGCAAGCTTCAACGTTAAGACTGCTTGGAAGGGGCAGACCCGTTCTGTAGCCAAAGTCAGCCGTTACAGCTTGGCTGGTGAAACCTATTCCCGCGATTTTGAAATTGCAGCCGATGAGCCGAATGAATTGCTTGGCGAGAACACCGCGCCCAACCCTCAGGAGCTGCTGATGGCTGCTCTCAACGCCTGCATGTCGGTCGGCTATGCCGCCAATGCCGCGATGATGGGCATCAAGATTCACAGCCTGGAGATCGAGACTGACGGCACCCTCGACCTGCGCGGTTTCCTAGGCATCGACGAAAGCGTTAACCCAGGCTACGACGAGGTGAGTGTCGTCATTCGCCTGCAAACCGACGCCTCCCGTGAGCGTGTAGAGGAGCTGCACAACGTAGTGCTCAAGACTTCGGTCAACTACGCAAACTTCTCTAAAGCCATTCGCATGCTCCCTAAGCTCGAAGTCATCGAAGGCTAACCGTTCTGGCCATAGGTCAGCGCGGCACCTTGCCGCTGGCGACCTCTTACGAATCTAATACCGGAGTCTGTAATGAGCGATTTTTTTGCAGGTAAAAAACTGTTGGTTGTTGGCGGCACGAGCGGCATGGGCCTGGAAACAGCGCGCCAGTTTTTAAAGGCAGGTGGCAGCGTGGTTCTCACCGGCAGCAAACAGGATAAAGCCGATGCTGTGCGCGCCGAGCTGAGTCAGTTGGGGACCGTATCAGTGATCGTTGCCAACCTCATGACCGAGGAAGGGATGAATCATGTACGCAACGAAATCAATGCCAACCACAGTGACATCGGCTTCATGGTGAACTCTGCAGGCATATTCATTCCGAAGCCTTTCATCGAGCACGATGAGGCTGACTACGACATGTACCTGGATCTGAACCGCGCCACATTCTTTATCACGCAGGCCGTGGTCAAGAATATGCTTGCTGCCAAGCGCGAAGGCTCCATTGTTAACATCGGTTCGATTGGCGCGCAGGCCGCGCTGGCCGGCTCTCCAGCAACCGCTTATTCGATGGCCAAGGCGGGCCTGCACGCAGTCACCCGAAACCTGGCAATTGAATTGGCTCCCTCAGGTATCCGAGTCAATGCCGTTTCGCCAGGCATCGTTCACACCTCGATCTATGAAGGTTTCATGGATAAGGACGCGATCCCGGATGCGATGAAGTCGCTGAACGACTTCCACCCACTGGGTCGAGTCGGTGTTCCTGAAGACGTCGCCAACACCATCCTCTTCTTACTCTCCGATAAAACCTCCTGGGTGACTGGTGCTATCTGGGACGTCGATGCAGGGGTGATGGCGGTGCGTGCCTAAACACCGAGGCAAGCTCTGCGTGTAGCGCCTCTCATTGGGGCGCTCTGCAGCACGCCGCTCCGGTGACAAGGGTGCTGGTTGTAGGAGTTTCAAGTGTCCATCAAAAGCCGCGCTGCTGAGCTACGCGGAAACCGCTTACAGGCTTTTTCCCGACTTTTTGTGATCAGCGCGAATGAGGGGCTGCTGCCGTTATGCGGCGCCTTGGCGGCGCAAATCGCTGCGTTGCCTTTGTCGCTCCAAGGGCTCACAAGGGAATTCTTCAATTCGCAGCTCACTTGGCTCCAAAGCACCCTCAATGACGCCGTCCGGCAGCACAGCTGATCGCTGGGAACATCTGTTGAGCACTTCGCTTTCATGCTTCTGAGCATGTTGGAGGGAGCAAGCCTCATTGATTGGACATTGGGTCGCTCAGCCGACCCGTTGGCTGGCTTTAACCATTTGCTTGAAATGGCCGCAATGCAATCTTCACTTCTCCGTGCAGGATAAAATATGCAAACCCCTTCGAAAAAATATGTAGTCGATATCTGGTCTGATTATGTGTGTCCCTGGTGCTGGATTGCCAAGCGTCGTTTTGAAAAAGCACTCGAAAACTTACCGCAGAAGGACGATGTACAGGTCAACATTCGGGCCTATCGACTGGCTGCAAATCACGCCCCTGAACCGATGATCGCGGCACTGAAACGTAAACTCGGCAACCCAGACTCCGCAGCGGCGATGATGAGTACGGTCAGTAAATATGGCCAGGCTGACGGGCTGGATTATCGCTTCGACACCATGATGTTTGGTGACACAGCGGATGCTCATATCCTGGTGAAAGCAGTTGAAGACACGACAGTGAAAAAGCGCCTTGTTGAGGCGCTGTACGAGCAAAGTACCAGTCACGGCAAGTCGCTTTTTGATCGCGTCAATTTGGAGGCGATTGCGAAGGAGGCAGGTGTGCCCGGTGAATCAATTCAGTTGGCGCGGTCATCCGTGGAGCTGCGTGTTGAGATGCTAGAGGACGAGCATTTCGCAGCCCAACTGGGTTCCGGCGTGCCACTTTTTGTCTTCAACAACGCGTTCTCGGTGTCAGGTGCTCAGCCAGAAGCGATCTTTCTTGAAGCGCTGGATCAAATGGTTGCTAAAGCGAGAACCGGGGATAGCTCATTGATGGGTCAAGTCTGCGGCATTGATGGCTGCGAAATTTGATGGACAACGGAACGGGGGTACTCAGAAGGTGCCCCCTTTTCCTTAACACAACATGTGAGATCCCAATGAGCCGTATCGTTGAATTGAGCGCTCCCCAATTTGCCCGCTTCGTAGCCAAAGGAAGCAGTGTCGTAATGTTCTCAGCCTCTTGGTGCAAACCCTGTAAAGAAATGAAGCCAATCTTCATTGAGCTGGAGGAAAAGCTCCACTCTCTAGCAGTTTTTGGGAAGATCGATATCGCGGCGTCTCCGACAATCGCGCAGATGTACGGCATCCGCTCTGTGCCGTCGTTGGCGGTGTTTCATGAAGGCCGACTGTTGAAAGTCTTCGCTGGGTCTAAATCGGTCTCGGCCTTGAAAAAAGCAATCATCACTGAGCTGGAAGATGCTAGCTAACCAAGCATCCCTCCGCGACCTATAAGCCAAATCAGCTACCTGTCTCCCTATGCGCAAGGCTCACTTTTCCTGGGCCAGCATCACTTGGATGAGCGCGGTCTTCATTGAATATTTCCGTTAGTAAAGCGTTGGCTCGTTTGTAAGCGTCATACTTGAATTCGGTATCGTCCTGGGCCTGAGCGGCCATCTCCTCTAGCATCTCCAAACTCAGGCGGCGGAATCGATCCGCACGCTCACGAGCTTCGTAGCGTCCTATCCCGAGTTGCTCCAAAACCCCGGCGCCCGAGGGGCAATGCGCTTTCAAATGTTTCTCGCTCGACTTCTTCCACACCCATCTGACGTAGGGTAATGATGTGCCCCATAGCTATACCAGTACAGCGGGTGTTGCAGAGCGAGGAGATCCGCCTGTTCCACCGCTCTCTGCTCAGCTTGAACGTCGATATTGAAACCGGGGTAGAGGTCGTACAGCGAACGGATTGCGACAGCGGGATTGCTGGCTGCCAGATTGAGCATCAACATGTTGACGTTGGATTTGTCAGGGTAAGGATGGGCGTAAATGATCAGAATCACGGAGTAGTCCCCACAAACCTGGCGTTCTCCAAGAACGGAAAAGCTCCCTGTTCGTTGAGCATGGCCGCACTCAAATAACAGGAAGCTAATGATCTGAAGGTGAAGCCTTACTCGCCGGCTTGCAGCTTCAATACTTCTTGGGTGGTCACAGGTTTGCCACCAATACCCCAGTCTCCACTTTTTACCTCTTCGAAGATGACCCACGTGAGAGCGCGCATGTTTTCGCCTTCAACCGACACCATAGCGTCAGTCACTTTGCGAATCACCTCAGCTTTTTGCTCGTCGGAAAAAACGCCTTCAATCCCTTTGATAGTTACGAGTGGCATGGTGTTCTCCTAGATGTTTGTGAAGGAATATCAGGCTTTGGCCGCTGCGTATTCCGGATAGTCGGTGTAGCCCTTATCAATCGAACCGCTTACGCCGTAGTAGGTCGCGCGATCACCCTCGGCCAATGGCCAATTGTTCTGCATGCGCTCTACCAGATCAGGGTTGGCAATGTAGGCGGTGCCAAAGGCAATCAGATCTAGCTCGCCTTTGGCCAACTCAGACTCTGCAATCTCTTTGGTGAAGCCGCCCGCAGCCATCAAGGTGCCCTTGTACGCTTCACGGAATGCAGCGCCGAAACCTGGTGGCGTTTGCGCGGCGAGGATGGTCGGTTGGTAGTTCAGGTGAACAAATGCCAGCTCTCTTTCGTTGAGGGCAGCCGCCATACTCATCCAGGTTTCTTCTTCGCCTTCGTACACCCCGAAGTCATACAGTCGACCAAACGGAGAGAAGCGAACGCCAATCTTCGATCCGCCGATTTCAGCAGCAATCGCATCAATGGTCTCCAGCAGGAAGCGTTGACGGTTCGCAATAGAGCCTCCGTACTGATCAGTACGAGTGTTCAGGGCGCTGCTCAGGAATTGGTCGAACAGGAAGCCGTTGGCTGCCATGATTTCGATACCGTCAAAGCCGGCGTCCATGGCCATCCGTGCGGACTTCACGAAGTCAGCGATGACGCGTTTCACTTCTTCAGTTTCCAGCGCACGTGGAGAGCTGGGCTGTACAGGGCCAGATTTACCGGGCTCGATCCAGGCATACACCGTGGTATCTACCGCAGGCACCGTGCCCGAGGAGACTGGCACCATGCCGTGTACCGATGTGTGGGACATACGGCCTACGTGCCAGAGCTGCGCGAAAATCTTCCCGCCTTTGGCGTGCACCGCGTCAGTCACTTTGCGCCAGCCTGGTAAGTGCACATCTTCGTAAATGCCAGGGGTGTACAGATAGCCGCGAGCCTCATCGGAAATAGGCAGGCCTTCGGTGATCAGCAAGCCGGCGGAAGCTCGTTGCGCGTAGTAAAGCGCGTTGGATTCATTCGGAATGTTGTTCAAGGTTCGGGTGCGAGTCATGGGGGCCATGACAATACGGTTTTTCAGCGGAGTACCGGCCAGATCGTAAGGTGTGAACAGCTTATTCATAATTAATCTCGACGTCGTTGAAAGGGAAGAACATCGGCGTTTGAATTAGGACTTATCAAACGCGTCGAGTACGTGGGTGCTGTAGACCAGCGCGGCACCGGCATTCATGTTGATAGCTACACCCAGTGCTTCGGCGACCTCTTCACTGGTCACACCGAGCTTCTTTGCTTCAGCGGCGTGAAATGCAATGCAGCCATCGCAGCGAGTCGTCACGGCCACTGCGAGTGAGATGAGTTCGCGAGTCTTGGCGTCTAGATGATGGGTTTTGCTTCCGGCGGCACCGAGAGCAGCCATACCCTTCATGGTTTCAGGTGACAAGCCATTCAGCTCTATCAAACGAGTGTTGATGTCTTTCCGGGTTTGCTTCCAGTCTTGCATGGGATTCTCACAGGGATGTCGTTGGTTGCAGATATTTAAGATCTGAAACAAAGCTACCATCCAGTTGGTAGGGTTTCAACGAGTCTGGGGTGATTTTTAATATCAATGCAATTTAATAGGCGGCTTTACGCTGTTTTTTGGAAGGAAATTTCGAGTGAAAAATATCGCTTAGCTAGCTGGAGGCTTATCTGGCGGGTTGTTTAGCAACTCAACCATTTCATACCACTACGTCTTTTGGTGACACCAGTGTCACTGATGCGACCGAGCAATTGGGGGCTTTCAAAGGGCATCAGATCTTCATAGCTGACCACTACATAGCTGCGGCGGACAGAGTGGTGAATGGGCGTGGAGCGACCCAAAACACTGCAACGCAGAAAGAGCCAAATGGTTTCTTTCTAATGATGCGACGCAGCGTCTGCTCGAGATACTGGATCAGGGAAAAACCAAGCTTTCGAAATTAGGTTGGCTGCAAAAAACGGAAGATTGGCTAAGCTCGCAATAGGTGATGCGTCAGGTTGGTCAGGAAGACACCCGTTGTAATACGTGCCGAATGAGAGCAATGGATATGCGCAAGAAGTCCCGGTCATGGTTTGTCCCGCTCCTGCTTGTTTTTGCCGTCCTGTGGGCAGTGGGGAAGAAGGACACGCCTTCAGCCCCCGCACAGTCAGGCGTTCTGAGCGCGCCGAGTACGTTTGAGTCGACTTCTCCAGCCTCACCCTCAACGCCGGCCCCTGTCTCTGCGACTGAGCACTTTGTAAGCGCTGATAATCTCAATGTCCGGAATCAACCAAGCGGTAAGGTCGTCTCAAAGCTGAAGCGCGGGGAAAAGGTTCAGGTTTTCGAGACGCGCAACGATTGGGCACGCATCAGTATTGATGGTCAATCACCGAAGTGGCTTTCGTCAAAAAGCTTGTGCAGCGGGTCGGGCTGCTACTTCGTTTCGAAACCCAAACCAGTGACGCAGCCAGTACAGCCTGCTCGCCAACAGACTCCAGCTTACGGCTCCTCGTGCCCCTGTTCCTCTGGAAACGTGTGTATAGGGCCTAGGGGTGGTCGATACTGCATTACCTCTGGCGGTAACAAGCGGTATGGCGTATGAGCGATTACCGTCTCCTTTTCCTACAGCCCAATGAGTTACCCTGCTTTGACAAGCTAATCCAACGCGACTAACTTTCATGGCGTGATGCGTTCATGCGCTCGCGCTACACAGCGTTTCTATGTCTCCACCACGTTTTTCGTGGCACCGGTTTGACTAACAGGTAGCAAATGACTGTTAATCATTGGGTCCCTGGTTCGAGTCCAGGTCGTGGAGCCAGATAGAGAAAAGCCTGTAGAGATACAGGCTTTTTTTTCTTGGGATTTGACCCAGCAACCCAGCGCGCTTCCCATGACGCCATCAACGGGCATGATCCGTATGCTTATTTGAAGGGCGTGCTCACGCGCCTGCCTTCGCAGCGGGCGAGTGAGATTGAAGTGGCTGGGTCCTAAGCAATTTTGATTACTACCTTACCAAAGGCGCCTCTGGCCAAATGTTCGTACGCTTCGCGTGCTTGATCGACTGGATACACGTGGTCGATTACCGGGCGAATCTTGTGCTCGTTCAAGAATTCGTTCATTCGGTCAAATGCCGAGCGTGGAGCAACGGCTATGCCGCGAATCGTTGTTTGCCGGAAAATCATAGGCATCAGGTTCAAGGTAGAGGTCTGGCCTGTCAGAAAGCCGATCTGTGCGATACGTCCACCTGCCTTTGTTGCAGCAATCGATTGATTGATGCCGTCACCGCCTGCCACATCCAGCAGGAGATCCACTCCCTTGCCGTCAGTGAGCTTCAGAACTTCCTCTGCCCACTCAGGGGTAGTGCGATAATTTATACCCGCAACAGCGCCCAGTTTTTTACAGCCTCCAGATTGTCATCACGGCTGGAGGTGACGATAACCTTGGCTCCCAAAGCTGTAGCAATTTGTGCTGCAAAAACAG
This sequence comes from Pseudomonas sp. FSL W5-0203, assembly GCF_001896155.1. Taxonomy (NCBI): domain Bacteria; kingdom Pseudomonadati; phylum Pseudomonadota; class Gammaproteobacteria; order Pseudomonadales; family Pseudomonadaceae; genus Pseudomonas; species Pseudomonas sp. FSL W5-0203. The sequence goes on along the minus strand of NZ_MPOR01000015.1, from coordinate 10,955 downwards.
AAACACCTCCAGATCCCTGAACCAAGACGGTTTGCCTGCGCACCAAGACGGGCGAGTGCAAGATGTGTTCGGCAGACGCTTACGGTGAGTGGGCCGGACGGTTACCTTACAGTTTCAAAGCGAACAAGGATTAACCAGGTTTACGATAGAGGTCATCGTCATCCCCGCTCTCCCTCGCCCCGTGTCCCTTACATAATCCTTTTCAGTGCCCACCAAGGTTCGTTTTCCTGGTTGGAGCAGGGTTTCCACAATGAGCTTTTTCTTCGCGATATCCGGTTTAAAACTCGGCTCTACTGGCCAAATCTGCACGGCATAGTCTTGGGCGAACAAAAGCAGATTGGGAGCGGTATCTACCGGCGTTTGTAGGTGCGCGCACATGACGTCGCTGGCTCGTACTTCAACAACTGTTTTGTAGTGGGGCTTGTCGTAACTGGCCAATATCAATTTTGTCCGAGTCTGAACCCCCAGCGCTTCCTGAGGGTGGCAAGGCGTCACTTCTCCATAGGCGTAGGCGCACCAATTCACCTGGGTCATTGTGACAATTTCCTCAGGCTTTAATAACAAGTCTTTCTGGATGTTCAACTGGTCTTGCGGTTTTTCGTAGGGGATTGTCGTGCAGCCAGTGAGCAATGCGAGTGCGAACAGAGTGACGAACTTGAAGTACATGGCTTTCATTTCCTATGAATTACATCGACCTGATAGAAACGACTTCCACAAAACGGAATTTTTTCCTAGCCGCCTTGGTAGCGTCTTACTCAGATAGGATACCTGGGAGAGACTCTTGCTCGGGAGGCGGGCTGCAGAGATGCAGGCTTTTTTTGCCTAGGATTTGGCCTGCATGGCGCGATTCGCAAGAAGCCAACTCTAGCGCTTCGATTTAGACAGGTTTGCTTTTTGATTTGGCAGGCAGCGGATTAACAAGCATTCGATTCAATTCTCCAGCGAGCGCTATCAACTGCTGTTCCAACGCTTCGACCTCTGACACGCTGATGCCATTGTTGAGAACTTGCAAGGTTTTGGCTTATTTCTTCGAGGCTGGCGCTAGGTTATAGGTGTCCTGGGACACCAATGCCTGCCGCAGTAGATTGTTGATTACGGTCTGATAGCCGGTGCCTGCACTCTGCGCACGTTCACGGGCGGCTTCGATCACAGCATCGTCCAGCATGATCGTGATACGGGTTTTGCCTTTGTTGCTTGCGATGACGCCGCGCTTGGCGTTACTGAAGTCGTATTCGTCTTTCATGGCTCAAACCTCCAGGTACTGGCGCCGTTCATTTTTGGATGCATGAAAAGCGATGAAATGGACGATCGGCTGTGACGATCTATATCGTGGACACGCCATTTTCCCTCCGATCAGTTGGAGCTTGATCTTGCAGAGATTGCCTGCGGATTTCCGTGCGCAACGGGCGTCTGTTTACGTAGCCATGTTCTGTATGCTTTGTCGGAAGGCATGCATAGACATGACCGAATGCCATATCGAAGCGTTTGAGTGGTAGGCGGGCTGCGTTTGAGCCCAGGTCGCGGAGCCTCAGTTAGCAGCGTTCTCACGAGCATCAAGCCCCCGACGCGGCAACTGCCCATTAAGCACGACGTACGCCGCCAACCCAATCAGCAGCCCCCAAAACGCCCCGCCAATCCCGAACAACGTGATATTGGCGGCCGCTGCCAGAAAGGTAATCAGCGAAGCCTCACGGGAGCTGGCATCGGCCATGGCGCCGGCCAGGCTGCCGCCGATAGTGCCGAGCAGGGCGAGCCCGGCCAGGGTGGTGATGAAGGTGGCCGGAAAGGCCATGAACAGCGCGGCGAGGGTCACGCCGAAAACCCCGACGAGGATGTAAAAGACGCCCGCGGCAATCCCGGCGATCCAGCGCTTGGAGGGCTCTTCGTGGGCTTGCTTGCCGGTGCAGATGGCGGCGGTGATCGCCGCGATATTGAACGCGTGCGAACCAAATGGCGCCATAAGCAAGGAGCCCAGCCCGGTAATACTCACGATGGGGTTGGCACTGGTGTTGAACCCATCGTTGCGCAGCACCAGCATGCCGGGCATGTACTGGCCGGTCAGGGTGATCAGAAACAGCGGCAGCGCGACGCTGAGCAAGGCGTTGAGCGAAAACTCAGGCCGGGTGAATATGGGCGCTGCCAGTTGCAGTTCCAGGCCCGACAAGTCGACCCGTCCCTGAGCCATCAAGAAGGCCAGTCCCAACGCCAGAATACCCACAACCGCGTAGCGTGCGGTCAGGCGTTTGAGCACGAGGTAGGCAACAATCAGCAAGCCGACCAGCATCGGGTCAAGGCTCATGCCGCCGAAAGCACCGATGCCGAACTGCAACAGAATACCGGCGAGCAACCCGGCGGCCACGCCTGGCGGGATCAGCCGGATGACTTTTTCGAAATAGCCGGATAAGCCCAGCAGCACGAAGGCCGCGGCCGAGATCATGTACGCGCCCACCGCCTCGGCATAGGGCGTGGTGGACAGGGCCACAACCAGAAAGGCAGCAGCCGGTGTGGACCAGGCGGTGATGATAGGTGTGCGGGAAACCCAGCTGAGAAACAGCCCGGTGACCCCCACGCCGATGGACACCGACCACACCCAGGACGCCGTCAACTCAGGGCTCAGCCCAGCGACCTTGGCGGCCTGGAACACCAGAATGAAGGTGCCGCCATAATTGACGATGACCGAGATCAGGCCGGCGACAATCGGCGGGATGAGGTCGCTGAGGCGAACCGATGCGTTGGGTGTTGACGAAGGCATGGCGTTACGTTGCTCCTTGCAAATGGCGAAGCGCAGAGTCTACGGATAAACTGGCCTGCTTCTTCCTGCCAATTTATTCATATAGAGCAGACCGCATGGCGCAAACCTTCGAGCTCGAAACACTGAAAATCCGGCTCAACGATGCCGAGTTTCAGCGGCTGGATCTGCACCTGCGAATCCAGCGCGCCTTGCGGGCATTGATTCTTGAGGGGGCCCTTGATGCGGGCCTCAAGCTGCCGGCAACCCGAGTTCTGGCCAAAACGCTAGGCGTTGCCCGCGACACGGTTGAGAACGCCTATGTGCATTTGCACCGGGACGGCTTCATTGTGCGGCGCGAGGGCTCGGGCAGCTATGTATCGGAGGCAGTGGGCACCGAGTTACGCGGGGCTGCGCGCCAGCGCATCAACATGCAAGACACCCAGCGCAGTGATGCAGTGCCAGGGGCGGGCTTGAGCCGGCGCGGCCGGATGATGTTCGATACGGGTGGCGTGACTGATCAACAGGCGGTGAAGGCCTTCGCCACCGGGCTGCCGGAAACCCGTACCTTTCCTGTCGATATATGGGAGCGCCTGCAACGCCAGGCCATGAAGGACTACCGGGGTAACGTCCTGTTGCATGGCGACCCGCAAGGCGCCGAGCCTTTGCGCAAGGCGATCGCCACCTACTTGAACCTCGAGCGCGGCGCCAAATGCTCACCCAGCCAGGTTCTGGTACTGAGCAGCACTCGCCAGGCCCTGTACCTGTGTGCCCAATTATTAGTGGATGCCGGCAAGCCCATCCTCCTGGAAAACCCCGGTTACTACGGTGCCAAGAAGGCTTTTGAAGCGGCCGAGACCCAGGTGGTGCCTATTGAAGTTGATGCACTGGGGATCCGCACCGACCTGCTGCGGGCAGACCGCAGCGGCGCCAATTGCGTCTATGTGACGCCTTCGCACCAATACCCCACCGGCGCCACGTTAGCGCTGGAGCGCCGGTTGGAGCTGATCAACTGGGCGGCCGAGCAGGGCAAGTGGATCCTCGAGGACGACTATGACAGCGAGTTCCACTACGACGGGCCGCCGATTGCCTGCGTCCAGGGCCTGGACCCGTACCAGCGCACGATCTACCTCGGCACCTTCAGCAAAACGCTCTATCCCGGATTGCGGATGGGCTACATGGTGCTGCCTGCCGAACTGGTCAGCGCATTCACCTATGCGCGAAGCATCATGGACGGTCACACGCCACAGATCCTCCAACTGACCCTGGCGCGCTTCATGGAGGACGGCCACTACCACGCCCATGTCCGGGCCATGCGCAAACTGTACGCTGCGCGCCGGGCCGTCATGCTCACCGCCATCGGCAAACACCTGAAGGGGATTGCCACAGCCTTGTGCCCCCATGGCGGGCTGCAGATGCCCTGCCTTTTGGCCGATGGCTGGTCGGAGGAAAACACCATCCGTCAAGCTGCCAGCGCAGGCGTGCAGTTGCCCGGACTCAGTCGGTTGTACGCCGGCGAGGAGAAGAAACAAGGTTGGCTGTTGGGGTATTCATCCTTGACTGCCCATGAAATCGAAACAGCCATGGGGCGGCTGGCTGCTGCGCTGCGCAAGCAATAGGCCCGTGCCGTTCAGTGCGCGAGGTATCTAGTGCCTGCTCGGGGTTTGAACCGCAGGCAGGATGGAGTCGAACCATTGCGCCAGGTTCGAGCCTGATAGCCGCTGCACCTGATCGACATCCATCGATTCATCCTCACCGGCGGTGTAGCACTGATCACCACTGCGCCTGTCATCGGGATAGACCATAAAACCACCACGGCCGTCAGGGCAGTCGGGCAGATACACCGAGGACAGGTCGCGTTGCTCATCAAGGTGCGCGTTCAAGCGCGCGATATAGATACCCATCGAAACCGCCACGCCAATAACCAGCACCACACAGGCGACCAACTGGCCGGTATAGCTGGCGCCAATCTCATCACGACGCACGGGCGACATGACACGACCCTGTCTGCTCAACATTCTGGCCAATCAGAAACCAGCCACTGCCTCCCATGCGTACCAGCTGAGTTTGCTGTGGAAGGATGCCCACCATCAGCGCGAGGAAAATCACGGCTAACAGCACCCCTTTGATCATCGAATACAGGTTCATGACGGTGACGAGCTCTGGATAAGAAGAGCCTTAGCCTAAGCAGCACGGGGTTAACGTCAGGTAAACATCACGGGAAACAGCCCGACTTCCGCTATCCTTCACACCGCTGCGCACTGCCTGCCCGAGGGGTTTTTTCCGTGCATATTCATCTGCTGCTGGTCGAGGATAACCTGGACCTGGCTACCACCGTCATCGAGTACCTGGAGATCAGCGGCATCGTCTGCGATCACGTCAGTAATGGTCAGACCGGACTTAACCTGGCCCTCAATCAGCATTACGACGTTATTCTCCTAGATATCATGCTGCCGCGACTGGATGGCCAGCAGGTATGCGATCGGTTGCGCCAGCAAGGCATCCAGACGCCGATCCTGATGCTGACCTCGCTGGACGCGTTATCCGACAAGCTCGCCAGTTTTGCCGCTGGCGCCGACGACTACCTGGTCAAGCCGTTCGAACTGGCCGAACTGGTCGCCAGGATTCGTGCCCTGAGCCTGCGTCGCAGCGGCCAGACCAGTCGGCTGCAAGTGGACGACCTGGTGATGGAACTGACCACGCGTAAAGTCAGCCGGGCAGGGCAGGAGCTGCATTTGTCGCCCATCTGTTGGACCTTGTTGGAAAACCTGATGCGCGCAAGTCCTCAACCGGTCTCTCGGGAGCGCCTGGAGGCGAAGATCTGGGGCGATGAGCCGCCCGACAGTAATTCGCTCAAAGTACATATGCATCGGCTGCGCAAGACGGTAGACAAACCCTTTGGCCGGCCGTTGATTCATACCCTGGCGGGTGTCGGCATTCAGGTAAAACCCCATGCGTAACGGCCTGAGTCTGAAGTGGGTAATCAGCGGCAGTTTCCTGTGTCTGATTGCGGTGGTGCTGGTGATCTACAGCAAGCTGCTGCCTGAATTCACCGTGCGCGGCCTGTTCTACACGGCCAGCGCGATGATGGAGGAGGAAGCTCAGTATTTTCTCCGGCATTACAAACAGGACCCGACCACGCCGACGCCGCACAATTACTTCTACACCAGCGTCATCGGCAAGGAGGCGTTGCCGCAGGACGTGCGCGAGTTGCTCACTACATCGCCGAGCCTGTCCTTCGGCGCGGTGAATATCTTTGGCGATCTCTATTCCGATGACGACGACGAGCCCTTCCAGATCATCCTCGAACAGCCCCTGGGTGACGGCAAAATCCTCTACATGTACGACATCGATCACGATAAGGAAGCAGGGGGAGAGGTCGAGACGCCGTTGTCTGACGCCTATTTCGATCAGGTCATAGAGAGTGTCAAGTTCATCAGCCTGGCGGTCTTCGTGCCGGCGCTGATCATCATCGCCTTGCTGGTCTGGTGGCTGGTTCGGCCGCTGGGGCGCCTGGTGCAATGGTCCGGCACACTCAAAGACCCTGAGGCACTGACCGGCACACGGCCGGGTTTCAGTTTCAAGGAGTTCAACATGCTGGCTGATGCCCTGGCCAAAAGTGTTGAGCAGGTGCAGGCCGCCAGCCAGCGCGAAGGCCGCCTGTTGCGCTACACCAGCCATGAACTGCGCACGCCCCTGGCGGTGCTCAAGGCCACTATCGAATTGTTGGCCCTGCAATCGGGCGGTGTGCTGCCACCCTCATTGCAGCGCATAGAACGCTCGGTGCTGAATATGCAACTGATCGCCGAGACATTGCTGTGGATGAGTCGCGAGCGTCCAGAGCCGCTGCCGGAAGAAGACGTTGACCTGAGCGAGCTGGTGGGCGGCCTGATTGAAAAACACCGCTACCTGATCGGTCACCGGGATATTGAGCTGAGCATCGACATCCACAACGAACCTTGCCGACTGCCCCCTACGGCGTGTCGTATCGTGATCGGCAACTTCCTGCGCAATGCGCTGCAATACGCGGAAGAGGGCACGGTGGATATCAGTTTCAAATACCCCCGGCTGGTGATTGCCAATTACATCAACGAGGCCAAGCCGCGGCAGGAATCTGACGACTATGGATATGGTCTTGGGTTGCAGTTGATGCGGCAATTGTGCGCAAAGCTGGGCTGGCAGATTGAGGTGATCCGTGAGCAACAGAGGTTTACAGTCATTCTTGATTTTACGAGCGGGCGGGCTGTCGAGTCAGAACGTTAAGGCTGATAGCGCCTCATAGAAGCGCCAACCGGGTTAGGAACGGTTTTATAGCTGCGCCTCAGCATGCAGTCCCCGCTTCCCGCGCGCCAGTGCATAACCACTGACACGCAAGAAGGGCCAGGGCGTTACAACGTCTGCACAATGACCTGGCTTTTCAAATCGTTGACCATGCCTTCAATCGCCGGCTGCATGGCCGCAAAATCCTCCGGCGTGCAGAGAATCTCTGGCTTGCTAAACACATATTGGCGCGTGATCAGCACCGTATTGGCCTTCTTCACATAGGTCGAGCGGTAGTCGAAGCCCGCCTGTTTCACCGACACCGCCTTGGGCACCGCGAGGATCTTCACCTTGGCGGGGAACTCCAGGCGCGCTACTTCTGATATCTCACTCGAAAGGCAGGAGAAGTTCTGAGTGCGTTCCTTTTCAGCCATCAAGGAAAACACGCTCTGGCCAATACCGCCGGCCAGGCTGGATAGGGTAGGCACCCCAGTCGGGCCCGGCAGGTTCACCAGGTTGCTGGTGTGGCCATTGATCGCGAACTTGAAGGTATTGGCAGTACTGTCCAAAGCGTCAGTTTCGATCACTCCGCTACCGGATTGCCCAAACATGCTCAGGACCTGTTGCACCAACTGATTACGGTCGGCTGGCTGCATGGCCTTGAGCATGAAGCGGTTAAGCTCCGCGCCCCAACCGTCGATGGTGGAGTCGTTGGTAAAGTCTGCAGCGCCTTTGGTGTTGACCTTGAACACCATGGTTGTGTCCACTTTGCCAGGCTGGCGGGACGGTGTCTGCTTACGTTCACCGGTCTGTGTCAGCAATACCGGTTTGCCGAGTTCGGGCAGAGGCAGGTAGCCAGCGGAGATGGGTGTCGCGGTGGAGTCCAGGTACAGATCGAGGCTGGGTACATAAGTGATTACATGGTTGAGCACGCCCAGGGTCGGCACCTGGGGCAGTACGTAGGCGTTGTCGGCGTTGATCAGTGCGGGCGAGCTTTCAATGGCGACGGCTTTGAGCAGCGCTTCAAGCAGGGCTACATGGTCTTTGCAGTCGCCATAACGGTTATCCAGCACCGCCTGCGCTGAATGCGGCACCACGCCACCGGCACCGACGTACACGGCCACATAGCGAATGTTCTTGCGTACCCAGTCACTCAGCACCAAGGCCTTGCTGCGTGGGTTGTCGAGGTTGGCGGTGAGTTCCTTGGCCAGTTGGGTTATGGCCGGGGTCACTTCTACCTGTGCGCGTGCGGCGTAGGCCTGGGCAAACTGTTTGTAGTCGGTGAACGTCGATACGGCCAGCAGTTGCCCGTAGTCGGTGTAGGCAACGGAGCCATCTTCCACGCGATTTTTCTTGGTTTGTTCCACGTCCCAGCGGTACACCGTTCGCCCGTTGGCGTTGGCTGGCGTGGACGCTTTGAAACCCCGTGAGTCGGCGTACAGCTTCATTTCGGCGGGCATGTCGTAGCTCAGGCGCACCTGCTCATTCTGGTAGAAATCCGGCGAGAAAAGGTCTTCGAACTGCCCCGCAAACAACGGCGTATTGCGATGGCGCTGGTACCGCAGAACCATGCGATCACCCACTTGCAGCTCCGGGAAGATCACCACTTTGACCCGCGAGTCCTGAAACATCGGCGCCTGGGCAGACTCCAGTTCCTGCTGCTCCTTGATCCGGTCTGGTGTTACCACGACTTTGCGGCCATCGGATTTGAGAGTGTAGGCCTCGACAATATCCAGAGTTTCCAGGGTGCGATTGTAGGTCACAGAGCGCTGGGCGTTGGAGGTGATCGCGCGCTCTTCATTGATCCGCATAACCCGTTCGACATCCAGCACAAAGCTACCGTCGGGGTTCACGACGTAGGACTGGATGTTTTTTTCGTGGGTCAGGGAAAGGTCGGTGTAATCGGCACGGGCTGGCGTCGTCAACAGCGCGCAGACCGTGACTGCCAGCACACCGAACAGGCGTAACGAAGAGAGCGGGAGGCTTTGCATAGAGATCCTTCTGAGCTAGGGGGCGCCATTTCACCGGCCGTGTGTTCCTGAATAAGCCGATGGATAGGACTCGCAAGTGCTTCGCCTACTCAATTGGCTGACGTTCAGGGGTTATGAAGATTTTTAGGTTTCTCTCGCACGCTATGTGTGCCGAGACTTCCCATTGAGTAAGACGTTTTCGAAGGATTTTATTTAGCGCTGGTTAATCAGAAAGTTAAAAGCTTTGATCCGTGTCTCCTGGGAGAAGAGGTATTTTTTTGACGGCCGATGATCTTTCCCGTCCTCTTATTTGATATGCCGATAAGGCGTTCGCCATTGATACCTCCGCCCTGGAAAAGACCGGTTCAGCTCGCCGTTGGCGGTATTGCCGATGCGCAATTGATGCCGCACGTCGCCGGCGATACCACCACGGCAATCCGCACCGCTTCGCAGTGCATCGTCGACCGCACCAGGCGTCCAGTCACGCATTGCAGATGCTGCGTAGCTGATACTGCCTGGGCCGGCCGATTACCTAAGCGAGCTTCACATTCATGGTGATGTGGGCGGTGAAGACCCTGACGCCACCCGCATCGAAAATCTCGACCGGCACGATCTTGTCCCCCGCAGTCTGCCAATCGATAGCGCTGCCATCGGCAACAGCGCGGATATCGGTTTTCGCCTTGGCCAGGTATTCCACAGTCATGCCTTTGGGAATCCAGCGTGCGCCTGCGGGGATCGACGCGTCGGTCATCATGCCGCCGGCCAGTTCGGCGGCGTTGCACAGTGCGATGGCATGCACCGAGGCCAGGTGGTTGGTGATTTCCTTGCGAAACGGCACGGTGACCACCGCATGGTTGGGTTTGAGCTCCGCGATCTCGGGAGTGATGGTGCTGAAGTAGGGCGCCATTTGGCACGCCAGGTTGCTGAATGCGGCGGGGCCTACGCTATTGAACATGCTCAGGGCTTGGCTCATCGGAATATCCTCAAGGGGTAGTTGCAGAATAATATTCTGTAACAGAACAATATTCTGTAGATTCCATGGCTGTCAACCTGAGCTTTCTCTGCTGGGCGCTCAGCCTATAAACTATTTCGATTTGGCGTTCTCCCATGCACTCCATCGATCTCATTGAGCGCACCTTCCCCGGCAGGCGCAGCGACCTCAAACGCACCATCCTGCGTGAGGCGCTGGCCTGTTTTAACGAGGCAGGCATCGAGGCGACCAACATCGAGACCATTCGTGCGCGCTGCGACACCAGTGTGGGGGCTATCTATCACCACTTCGGCAACAAGGAAGGGCTGGTCGCCGCGCTGTTCTTCGCTGCGCTGGAAGACCAGGCCGCCCTGCGTGACCACTACCTGCAAGCGGCGGATACGGCCCATGCCGGTGTGGTCGGCCTGGTGTACAGCTACGTTGAGTGGGTCACCGCCCAGCCGGACTGGGCGCGGTTTGTTTTCCAGAGCCGTTTCGCCGTGTCCAGCGGGCCGTTCAAGGACGAGTTGATTGCCCGCAACAAGCAGCGCAACCAGCAGTTGAAGGAGTGGATGGGCGGGGAAGGGCGCAAGGAGCACTTCAGTCATTTGCCCGCAGAACTTATCCCTTCGCTGATCATTGGCGCGGCCGAAAGCTACTCGCGTGCGTGGCTGTCGGCGAAGGTCAAAAAAAGCCCCTTTGAGTACCGCGAACTGCTGGCTGAAGCCGCGTGGAAGTCGATCAGTATTCCACATACACCGCCGATCTCCTGTGGGAGCTGTCGAGCTTCAGCGAGGCTGCGAAAGCGGTGGTTCAGGCGATGAAGAGGTTGCCTGTGCCGCCGCCATCGCAGCCTCGCTGGGGCTCGACAGCTCCCACATTTGGGCGGTGTTGCTGTCGAGAGTTGTGTTTGGCGCGATGGCCCTGCAAAGCGGTATTCCACATACACCGCCGATCCCCTGTGGGAGCTGTCGAGCTTTAGCGAGGCTGCGAAAGCGGTGGTTCAGGCGATGAAGATTTTGCCTGT
>NZ_MPOR01000097.1:0-673 GCF_001896155.1 Pseudomonas sp. FSL W5-0203 | reverse complement strand
GCCTCGGCCGGAGCGGTCAGCGTCACCGTAGTGGTGTTGTCAGTGCCTGGTGTATCCGTAACGGTGGTATTAACCGGGGTAGTACCCGGCACCAGATTTTCAAAGTGCTCGCCGGTGGTCTCGGTGATCTGAACGGTCTGCGTGCTCTTATCGATAAACACGTCATCAGTAGGGGCGGGCACGGTCACAGTACCGACGGTCTCGCCAGCTTTGATGGTGATCGACGAGCCGTTATCCAACTTCAAGGTGACGTCGGTGCCGGCCTTGTTGCTCAAAGTTGCGGTGTAGGTGATCTGACCACCTTCGTTAACGGCACTTGGCGCAGTCAGCGTAACCGTGGTGGTGTTATCGGTGCCCGGTGTGTCCGTAACGGTGGTGTTCACCGCGGTAGTACCCGGCACCAGATTTTCAAAGTGGTCGCCGCCGGTCACACCCTTGATGGCGGTGGTGACGGTCTGGTCGCCTTTGTACACATCATCCGGCGCGATGGTAGTGATGGTGCCGCTCGACTGATTCACGCCAATGGTGATGGTTTTGCCGTTGTCCAAGGTGACGGTCAGCGGGTTGGTGATGTTAGTCACCGGCGCACCGTTTTTATCCACAAGGCTGGCGGTGTAAACGATGTTGCCGCCTTCGCCAACGGTGTTGGTGGCGGTCAGAACCACATCAACCT
>NZ_MPOR01000014.1:0-136285 GCF_001896155.1 Pseudomonas sp. FSL W5-0203 | reverse complement strand
ACTAAGTGCCTGGCACCCCACGAGCCAAATGTGGGAGCGGGCTTGCTCGCGAAGGCGGTGTGTCAGTCAATGAATCTTTAACTGAGCCACCGCTATCGCAGGCAAGCCAGCTCCCACAAGGGGTCTGTGTTGCTCACAGAATCAGTGCCCGACAGATCCCTGCGGCTTGACAGCCGAAACCTCTCTACCTGAGCCCCCGCGATCAAACGGTGGGAGCTGGCTTGCCTGCGATGAGGGCCGGACAGTCGGCGACTAAGTGCCTGGCACCCCACGAGCCAAATGTGGGAGCGGGCTTGCTCGCGAAGGCGGTGTGTCAGTCAATGAATCTTTAACTGAACCACCGCTATCGCAGGCAAGCCAGCTCCCACATTTAATAAGCGGTGCCGGTCCGTTACCGACCAGGTGTAGAGAGGGGAAACAGGCTATTGAGGGTATCGAGCAAGCGAGCCAGGTAAATCGGCTTGCGAAACAGATCCAGCACCTGCAAGCGCAGCATATCGCTGACATCGTCCATTTCTGCATGACCAGACATGACGATCACAGGCAAATGCGAGCGTGAGGTGTGTTCGCGCAGGCGCTTGATCAAGGAGATACCGCTTTCCTCGGGCATGCGCAGATCGGTGATGACCAGGGCGATATCGGGGTGAAGTGTCAATTCTTGCAAGGCGAAGGTGACGGAGGTCGCGGTAAAACAGACGAATCCCTCGTTTTCGAGGGATTCGGCCAACTCGGTCAGCGCATCCTCCTCGTCATCCACCAATAGGATTTGTTGGCGGGATGACGAAGGGTGGGTCATGGGCGGTACCTGATAAAAAGAATCACCGGAACAGATACGTACAGCAATCACAGCTAAGTCGCAGCCGGCAGCTCATCGGAGATTTTTTGAAAGATACCTTTTATCTTATCCCCAATCTCGGAACCGAAACCAACGATAACCAACGCAACTATCGCCACAATAATCACATATTCAATGGCCGACGCCCCGTCTCTACGGCGCAGGAATAACTGAGCGTGAATGTAAAATTTCAAGAACAGGTCAAGGATCATATGAGATCTCCTTCATGCGCCACAAAGCGCCGATACAGCTGGCCCGCACAATGATTGCCGTGTGCCACTAGAGCATTGTCAACAAATTTAACACTCACAACTGTAAGAACGAATTAATCATAAAGTATTAGTCGCCGCGCCAGCCCCACAAATCCGTTATTTACAGCCCCCGCTTTAACCGCGCAGATAAATTTTTCATTCAGTAATGGCAATTTGTCCTAGCTGGGCTACCTTCAAATAGCCAAATCGTTAGTTGTTCATCACAGCCCAGTTGCGAATTTAACTCGTTTGGATTAACGGGAATAAAAGCAGTGCAACAGGATAGGGAGCGCCGTCATGAACAGTCGTATCAGCATGGTCCTGGCTGGCTTGCTGCTTATCGGAGCCCTGGTTGCAGGGTATTGGGGCCTGGTGCTGAGCCGTCCGCAGGCACCCGCCGTAGCGCCCTCGCCAGCACCTGTCATTTCCGTTGAAAAAACCGTTGCTGTCGTGGAAGACCAGACCCGCCAGCCGGTCGTGGTGCTGGTGCACGCGGTTGCGCCTTTTGTGCCCCTCACCGCTGCCGATGTCGCCGTGGAAAAACTGCGCACCGTGCCGGCTGGCAGCCTGACCAGCGTTGACCAGGCCATCGGCCGCACGCCCTTGCGGGCCCTGGGTGCCGGCACCTGGCTCAATGATGAGAGCTTCACCGCCGGCGGCCCCCTGGCCCGCATGATTCGTACAAACGAACGCGCACTGGCCGTCGCCGTCGATGAGGTCATCGGTGCCGGTGGCCAGTTGAGCCCCGGCGATTACGTGGATGTCTTGCTGTTCTTGCGCCAGGACAATGCCAATGCCGAGCAGTCGGCGCAGGTGGTCATCCCAGCGATTCGCCTGCTCAGCGTCGGCGACCAGTTGGGCTTGGCCAACGACGGCACCCCGGCCGTACCGCCACCCGCCACCGCCGAAGAACGCGCCCAGGCTGCCCAACGCCGCACTGCCGCGCGCAGTGTGGTGCTGGCGGTGCCCGAACCCTTGCTGAGCCGGCTGATGCTCGCCTCCCAAGCCGGCACGCTGCGCCTGGCCGTGCGCAGTGCCGACGAACAATTGCTCAGCCGCTACTGGGCCGGCGAAAGCGACACCCCGGACAAGGTGCAAAGCGCCAACCGCGACCTCTACCAATTCACCCAATTGGCCCTCAGCGGCCCGCCAAAAAAAATCACCCCCGCGGTGGCCGACACCGGCCAGCGTCGGGGCGTCGAAGTGATTCGCGGCGCGGCGGCGGCACAACCTACCCCCTGATTGAACAAGGATGCCTTGAATGAGCCAACGCTACGCTCAATTGGCCTTGGCCTTGATGCTGCCGTGCCTGCCCCTGGGCATGGCGATGGGCGCATCGGGCAACTGCAACACCCTGGGCCAACTGCCCGCTGTGATCGAGGTGGGCGAAGGCTTGCAGACCGAGCTGCAATCGCCGGTAGCGATTACACGCCTGGCTATCGGCGATCCGAAAATCGCCGACGTGCGGGTCAACGGCGACCGCCACTTTCTGCTCACCGGTGTCGGCAGCGGTGCCACCAGCCTGATGGTGTGGACCGGCTGCTCGACCACGCCGCGTCAGAGCATGGTGTTCGTTAAAGGCAAGGCCACCTCGGCGCTGACCAGCCAATCGCTGTCGCCCTCCGAAGACCCGACGCTGCCCAGCCAGGTGCAGACCGATATTCGCTTCGTCGAGGTCAGCCGCACCAAGCTCAAGGAAGCCAGCACCAAGATCCTGGGCATGGGCAACAATTTCTTCCTCGGCAGCCCAAGCTTGCTGTCCCCTTCAGAGGGCATCTTCAAATTGCCGGTGAGCGCTGACAGCTTCAACATCGGTTTTGGCGGTGGCCGGGTCAAGGCGCTGATCAACGCCCTGGAAAGCAGTGGCTTCGCCTACACCCTCGCACGCCCGAGCCTGGTGGCCATGAGCGGCCAGAGCGCAACCTTCCTGGCCGGCGGCGAAGTGCCGATTCCGGTGCCCAGTGCCGGCAGCGATACCATCACCATTGAGTACAAGGAGTTTGGCATTCGCCTGACCCTCACGCCCACGGTCATCGACCACAACCGCATCGCCTTGAAGGTCGCCCCGGAAGTCAGCGAGCTGGACTACAACAACGCGATCCGGATTGAGGGCATCCAGGTGCCTGCCCTGACCGTCCGACGCACCGACACCAGTGTGTCACTGGCCGATGGCGAAAGCTTTGTGATCAGCGGCCTGATCAGCAGCACCAACCGCTCCACCATCGCCAAGCTCCCGGGCCTGGGCGATATCCCGATCCTTGGTGCGTTTTTCCGCGACTCCAATATCAACAGCGAAGAAAAAGAACTGCTGATGATTGTCACGCCGCATCTGGTCCAGCCACTGGCTGCCAATGCGCAGTTGCCGTCGCTGCCCGGCGAGAAACTGCGCACCTATGACCCGAATTGGTTCCGGCTGTTCTTCCTGGAAAACGGCAACTTCGACCGTCGCAGCGGACTTTCCCAATGAGCGATAGCCTGAGCCAGACCTTCCTGGCAATCACCCGCAACAGCACCGACCTGGAATGGCTCCAAGGTGCACTGGCGCCCCTTGGCCAAGTGATCAGCGTGGGCGGCGGCAGCCTCGATGAATTGCTGGCACTGGTGGACGTGACCTTCGCCAACCTGGTGTTCGTGGGCCTGGACCGTGAACACCTGGTGGCTCAGAGCGCCTTGATCGAAGGCGCCCTGGAAGCCAAGCCGATGTTGGCGGTGGTGGCCTTGGGCGACGGCATGGACAACCAGTTGGTGCTCAACGCCATGCGTGCCGGTGCGCGGGATTTTGTCGCCTATGGCTCGCGCTCCAGCGAAGTGGCCGGGCTGGTGCGGCGCCTGAGCAAGCGCTTGCCGCCCACCGCGCCGAACGCCCACCTCGGCGGCCTCACCGTGCTCTACGGTGCCCAGGGCAACACCGATGGCGCCTTGCTGGCAAGCCACTTGGCGATGGTGGTGCAAAAAAGCGGCCAGCAGACGCTGATGCTCGACCTCGGCCTGCCCAGGGGCGACAGCCTGGCGCTGCTGGGCCTGGACAGCACCTTCAATTTCGGCGACGCCTTGCGCCACCTGCGCCGCCTGGACGCCACGCTCATCAACAGCGCCTTCACCAGCACCGACGACGGCCTGCGGATCCTTGCCTACGCCGCCAGCGATGAACCCTTGGAAATGACCAGCGCCGCCGAGCTGTACATGTTGCTCAGCGCCTTGCGCCAGCACTTCCAGCACATCGTGGTCAACCTCACCGGGCAAGCGGACAGCGAAGCCCTGCGTACCTTTGTCAGCCACTGCGACAAGTTGCTGTGGTGCACCGACCAGGGCGTGCTCGACTGTCGGCGTAACCTGGCGGTGCTGAACCTGTGGCGCGAAAAAGGCATGAAGCTCGACCATGCCAAGCTGCTCGTCGATCGCTACATCAAAGCCTGTGCCCCCGACACCGAAGCCCTGGAAAAAAGCTTCGGCCTGGAGTGCATCGCCGTGCTGCCCCTGAGCCCAGAAGTGCGCCTGAACGCCAAAAACCAGGGGCAAAGCCTGTTCACCCTGGCCCCCCGCGAAGCCTTGACCCAAGCCCTGCGTCACCTGGGCGAGCGCCTGGCCAAACGTACCGAAGGCTTGGATAAACCCTCGACACGCTGGTTCGAACGCCTGCTGGGGGCGAGTCGATGAACGGCGAAAAACTCTTCGGCGCCCCGGCCCGTGGAAGCGCCGCGCACAACGACCATGATGGCCTGAAACTGGTGCTGCATCGCTACATCATCGATGCCATCGAAGAGTCGGGCCAGAATCTGCTGGAAGGCTCGCGCCAATCCCTGGCGCAATTTGTCATCGACAAAGTGGCCGAATACATCACGCGCATGCACCTGGCGATCTCGCGCTATGAAATGGAGCGCCTGGCCGAGGAAATCGTCGACGAGCTGACTGGCTTCGGCCCGCTGGAAGTGCTGCTGCGCGATGTGTCGATCACCGAGATTCTGGTCAACGGCCCGCACCGGGTGTTTATCGAGCGTGACGGAGTACTCCATCAGAGCGATCTGCGTTTTATCGACGCGCACCATGTAGAACGCGTCATGCAGCGCATTCTCGCGCCCCTTGGAAGGCGCCTGGATGAGTCGTCACCGATGGTCGATGCGCGCTTGCCAGATGGCAGCCGGGTCAATGCGATCATCCCGCCGATTGCCCTGGACGGCCCCTGCCTGTCGATCCGCAAGTTTCGCAAGGACATGCTCAAGAGCAGCGACCTGGTGGCGATGCAGACCATCGACCACCCTATTTTCGAGTTCTTCCAGGAAGCGGTGGGCAAGCGCTGCAATATCCTCATCAGTGGCGGCACAGGCACCGGCAAGACCACGCTACTCAATATCCTCAGCCAATTGATCAACCCCCACGAACGCCTGGTCACCATCGAAGACGTGGCCGAGCTGCAGCTGGGCCACCCCCACGTGGTGCGCCTGGAAACCCGCCCGCCCAATGCCGAGGGGCATGGCGAGGTCAAGGCCAGCGACCTGATTCGCAACGCCCTGCGGATGCGCCCGGACCGCATCATCCTTGGCGAGATCCGTGGCGTCGAAGTGCTCGACGTAATGACGGCCATGAACACCGGCCATGACGGTTCCATGAGCACGGTGCATGCCAACAATGCCCAGGACGCGCTATTGCGCCTGGAAACCCTGGTGGGTCTGACCGGCCGTGTGGTGGCGGAGAAAACCCTACGGCAGATGATCTGCGCCGCACTGGATGTGGTGATCCAACTGACGCGCCTGCCCGATGGGCGCCGTTGCGTCAGCGAGGTGGTAGAAGTGGTGGGCGTGCGCGACGACGTGTATGTCACCAACACCCTGTTCCGCCTCGACCGCCGTACCGGTTTTGGCTTCCTGCGCGAAGCGCTCAACCCGGCCGGCGACAAGCTGCGGCGTGAATCGGCATTGCCGTTGTAGAGAGGGCTTATGACCGGACTTGTCTTGCTGCTCATTTGCATCCTGCTGATCAGCCTGTCCGTCTGGCTGTTCCAGCGAGGGCTGCGCCAGGCCGGTACCGATCGGGTGCTGGAGCGGCTCTCCGATGGCCAGCCGGTAGCCCAGGAGCCGAACGGCAGCTGGGTCGCGCTGGAGCGCATGTTCCAGCGCGCCGGCCTGGGCAAACCCACCGACCGCCTGGGTTTGTGGTTAAGCGGCTGGGCGCTGGGCATGTTGCTGGGCTATCTGCTGGCCGGCGGGCTGGGACTGTTGGCCATGCTGATCCTGCCGCCGCTGCTGTTGCGGGTGTATATCGCCTGGCGCTACCAACGGCGAGTGCAGCGCATGGTCGAACAATTGCCGCAGCTGCTGGACCACAGCGTGCGCAGCCTCAAGTCTGGGCGCACCCTGGCGGACGCTGTGCTGGGTGCGATCGACAGCACCGAAGCGCCGCTCAAACAGGCGATGAGCCGCATCCAGCGTAACGTGCAAATGGGCGTGAGCCTGCCGGAGTCGGTCAGCGACTTTGCCGAGTTTTACGAACGCGATGAGTTCCGCCTGTTTGCCCTGGGCCTGAAGGTCAACCACCGCTACGGCGGCAACGCCAGCGAGCTGCTGGAAAACCTGATCAAGATGATCCGCGAGCGCGAACAGGGTGCGCGCCAACTCAAGGCCATGACCGGCGAAACGCGCATGACCGCCTATGTGCTGGCGGGCTTGCCCATCGCCATGGTCGGCTACTTTTTGATGGTCAACCCCGGCTACCTGATGAGCATGTGGAACGACGGTACAGGGCGCTACCTGCTGCTGGCCGCGGTGGCGCTCGACATCACGGGCACCTTCGTCATGTGGCGCATGTTGCGGAGTATTTGAGATGGCCATCCTGATCTGCATCCTGCTGTCGCTCGCCGCCGTAGCCTTGATCGTCGGCAACCTGCTGGAGCAGAAGCGCCGTCAACGCCTGGTCAGCCAACGCCTGCAAGGCCAACTGACCCGCGAGGACAAACTCGGCAGCCTGATGCGCCAGTTGGGCGCCAGCGCCGTGGCCCAGCGCTCGGTCAGCCTGGACAACGAAACCCAGACCCTGCTCAACCGCGTCGGCTGGCGCAAAGCCAACCAGCGGTCCATGTTTGCGGCTTTCCAGATCGGCGTGCCCATCGTGCTACTGGGCTTGACCCTGCTCGGCCAGCAACTGCTGTTCCCCCATGCTGGCTCGCCCTGGATTGCCCCGGCAATTGCCCTGGGCATCGGTTACCTGCTGCCCAAACGCATCCTGGCCCTCAGCGCGAAATACCGCCAGGAGCGCATCGCTCGGGAAATTTCCACCTTCATTCCGTTGCTGCGCATCCTGTTCGAATCCGGCATGGCAGTTGAGCAATCGCTGCGGGTGTTGAGCACCGAAGCCCAGCGCTTGCTGCCAGACCTGACCCATGAACTGCGGCTGGTCCTGGCAAGGGTCGACTCGGGTCTGGAGCTGTCCGAAGAGTTGGGCAAGACCGCACGCCTGCTGGCCGTGGATGAGTTCACCGACACCTGCATCATCCTTCAACAGTTGATACACCAAGGCGGCGGTGCGATGAAATCCCTGCTGGCCCTCAAGCAGTTGCTCGACGACCGCCGCCTGACCCGCCTGCAGGAATACATTTCGAAGATGTCCGCGAAGATGTCCGTGGTGATGATGGTGTTCCTGTTTCCCGCCTTGCTGATCGTGCTGGGGGGGCCGGCCATGATCGCCATCTCCCGAGCCTTGAATAATTTTTGAGGAGCCTGCCATGAAACCACTGATCGTCGCCTTGAGCCTGCTGATGCTGGGCGGTTGTGCCAGCAATGGCCAGGTTCCGTGGGCCGGGTTGCTGGCGCCGGGCAGTTGCCCCAAGCCCAGCGCCGACCAGGAGCTGTCGCTGAACCTGGCCGATGACATGGCCAACGAAGGCAAGCTGCACGCCAGCCTCGCCAACCTGCAGAACCTGCCCAGCACCCTGCCCCAGGTTCGTCAACGCCAGGCCCGTGCCTATCGCTTGCTGGGCCGTGCTGACGCCGAGCCGTTGTACCGCAGCCTGCTGGGCACCTGCCTGGCCGCCGACGGTGAGCACGGCCTGGGGCAACTGGCATCGGCCAAGGGCGACAACGGCCAGGCCATGGCTCACCTGCAACGTGCGGCACGGCTGGCGCCCACCGACGAAAAAATCCGCAATGACCTGGGCGTGGTGTACCTCGATCAACGGCGCCTGGACGACGCACGCTTTGAATTCATGACCGCCATCGAGCTCAAGCAAAGCGATCAACTGGCGGCAGTGAACCTGGTGACCTTGTTGATCTATCAGGACAATTGGGAGCAGGCCGCGAAAGTGGTCGGCCAACTCGGGTTGAGCCCTGATCAGGTGACCCGGGCCCAGGCACGGGCGCAACACCTCAAGGAGGCTGGCACGGCACCGCAGCGTCCAGTCAAAGATCAGGTAGCGGCGGTCAGCGACACGCTGCCGGCCTCTGTGAAATAGGGAGTCGATGATGAAATTCCACCACCTTGCCGGCCTTGCCTGCCTGGCGCTGCCCCTCCTTGCTTCGGCCATCGAAGCGGGGCCATCTTCACCCCGGCAGGCAGAAACGGAAAACTGGATGGCGCTGCAACTGAGCGGGCGTGCAGCCTCGGCCAACCCGCAAAAAACCACGCCGGCAGAACGCGAACAGGCGCTCAAGCGCTGGCTGGACAGCAACAAGCATCCAATCCCGGAGTTTTTTGATCAGAAAGTAGGCGGGACTGCGCAGGGCAGCAAATAAAATCCCCCCTGTAGGAGCGAGCAAGCTCGCTCCTACAGGGGGCGGTGCTAGTGCGCCGTTACTCGCTGGCGCATCGCCGAGTTGTTCGGTGACAACGCCAGCGCCAACTGCGTGCGGTTGTGCATATGGGTCAGGCGTAATACCTGGGACACATACAGCTTGACCGTGTTCTCGGTAATCCCCAGCTCACAGGCAATCTGGTAGTTGGTCTGGCCCTTGCCCACCAGGCGGGCCACATCCAACTGGCGCGGTGACAGTTGATTGAAGATCGCCGGGATCTCCAACGGCCCGGCTTCATCGGCCGAAGGGTCCCCGTCATGGTACTGGGGCGTCGGGTTTCGGCGCACCTTGTCCAAGTCCATATACAAGTCGTTGATGGATTCGGACAGGTACTGCAGCTTCTGGTTGAGCGTGCCCAGCTGCAGGTCTTTCTGCCGCTCCTCCAATGCCACTTCCTGGCGCTTGAGGCCCTCGAGCAATTCATCGAGGTTGATCGGCTTCTGGTAGTAATCAGCGATGCCCGCACGCAGGGCCTTGATCACATCCTGCTTGTCGGCGCGCCCGGTTAGCATGATCGCTTCGAACGCGCGATGTTTGCCGGCGATGCGTTGCAGCGCCTGCACCAGCTCGATGCCGTCCATGTCCGGCATATGCAGGTCACACAGCACTAAACCGATCTGAAGGTCTTCCTTGAAACGCTGGACAGCTTGCTCACTGGACTCGCACGGGACACAACGGTACCCGCTGCTTTCAAGAAATTCACAGAGCTCCTCTACGATTAAGGGTTGATCGTCGACTACGAGCACTTTTACTGCGGACGTAAGCTTGTTCACGCGCTACTCCATGCCTGGCAAGCCA
The DNA here is from genome assembly GCF_001896155.1 of Pseudomonas sp. FSL W5-0203. Lineage (NCBI taxonomy): Bacteria > Pseudomonadati > Pseudomonadota > Gammaproteobacteria > Pseudomonadales > Pseudomonadaceae > Pseudomonas > Pseudomonas sp. FSL W5-0203. The sequence continues at coordinate 126,620 of NZ_MPOR01000014.1, read as the reverse complement.
AATGATGACCTATCCTTTCTGACGAAAATTCCTACACAACTCCTGATTAAACGTAGACGTACTTTCCGACTATGTACATAGCATTAATCAACTCGCGCGACTGATGGATCCAAAACCAGCTGCCGGCAAAACCTGTCAAAACGAAGGGCGCAAAAGGCTGTTTTGTTGACGCTTGCCCTCCCCGTTCAACGCGGTTTGAGCTAAGCCCTTGATGCATAAGTGTCCAGGCCACCATGGCGATGCCCGCACCGATCAACGCCCCCAGCAGGTACTCGATATTGGAGGCCAGCCCCAGGGCGGCGAGCAACTTCACATCTCCCGCGCCAAAGCGGCCCAACGCATAACCCGGCAAAGTCAGCACCAACGCCAAGGCCAAGGCCAGCCCCCCCTCGCTGCGAGGCGCGCCCAGCCACGTCGACCCCGCCCACAGCAGGTAGATCAACGCCAGCAGCCCAACGCCCAGGGTCAGCGTATTGGCAATCTGGCGCTGGCGAATATCCTGCACGGCACATACGCCCAACCACAGCACAATCACTAGCGTCTGGATCACGTAAAAAACATCCCTTTTGGCTGAATGATTCTATGCTGATATCAAGTACTCGCCTCAGGGTAGACGCAGTCATGAAATCGAGCCTCCCGAGAAAGCAAAAAGGTGCTGCGGCGATCGAGTTTGCCTTGGTCTTCGTGATTTTCTTTGCGGTGTTCTACGGCATGCTCAGCTACAGCTTGCCATTGCTGTTGATGCAGTCATTTCACCAGGCGGCGGCTGAAGGGGTACGCCGCAGTGTGTCCCTGGACCCCAGCACCGCAGGCTATTCGGCCCTGGTGGTGCAACGCGCCAAGGATGCCGCCCAGGCCCAATTGAACTGGATCCCCGGCTCACTGAAATTCTTGCCCGGCTATATCACCGCCACCTACACCAATAATTTGCTGACAGTGAAGATCACCTACCCCTCGGCCAATATCAAAGCGGTCTTGCCGGCCCTGGTATTGCCCGGGGTGGGCACCGTACCCAACCTGCCCACCAACCTCACTGCTACCTCGAGCCTTCAGTTTTGACGACGGGGGATAAATTGTTCGCACGCCTGCGCGGGCGCACCAGCGCCCTGGCCTTGGACGCGCCAGCAGCACCCGCGCCGGGCCTGCAAGTGCAACTGGACAACCTGGGTCGGGTGCTGAACATCTCGGGCACCTTGAAGCCTTTACTTGCCCAGCATCTTGCCAATGCGCCCAACCCGCCCTTGCAGACCTTGCTGTGTGCCGACAGCGCGCGGAGTGTCGAGGGCACGCCGCAGGAGTGGCAACGACACGGCCTGGACCTCGACTTTCAGGGCGCTGCCGGCCAGGTCCTGCATACCCGCGGCTGGATCGAGCCGGAGGGTGACGGCTGGGCCCTGCACCTGCTGGACATCACTGACCTGCTGGCCGACCGAGTACGGGTGCAGCAACGCGAACAGAACCACCAACTCGCCGCCCTGATGAGCGAACAGCTGCGCGTGTGCAGCATCAACCGCTTACCCCAGGTGTTCAGCGAACACCTGCGCAGCGTGGCCCAGCGCTGGCGCATCCCCTGCGTCGCCATGGCACTGCTCGACGAAGATGACCAGGGCTGGCGCATCTACAGCCACTACGCCGCCCACGACGCCCCGGCCTTATGGCAAACCGGGCAACACCTGGGCACCAGCCTGGACAGCATCAACGGCAACACGCCACTGAGCCTGGACATTGTCCAGGGGCGCAGCGACAACCCGCGCCTGCACGGTGTATTTGGCAATGCCGACGGCTTCCTGGTGCCGTACCGCGACAGCCATGGCGCCGCCGCGTGGCTGCTGTGTGGTTTTTATAACGGCCAGGCACACCACACCGGCGAGCGTGACTGGCTGAACCTGTGCGCAGCACTCGCCGCGCCGCTGCTGGGCCGCCTGCGCGAACAGCGTCACCACCAGCAACTGGAACGGGTTGAAGCCCTGCAAGGCCTGCTCGGCACTGGCTGGTGGGAACTGTTGCCCGCCACCCAGGAGATCCAGCTGGCGCCACAATTGCTGCGCAACCTGAGCCTGGACGAAGGCCCCACCCGCCAACCTCTCGGCACCTGGCTCGAACTTATCCACCCCGCCGACCGCCAGGCCCTCGACAGCCGCCTGCAAGACCTGCAAGCCCTGGGCAAGCCACTGCTGACCAGCGTGCGCCTGCAACGCACCGAGCCTGAGCAGTCGCCCCTGTGGTACCGCATACAAGGCCAAGTGCTGGGCGCCGGCAATGAACGGCGCTGGATCGGCTTCATGCTCGACATCAGCGACATCCAGAACCAGCAACTGCAAGCCGCCGCCGCCCATGCGCGCCTGGACAACCTGATCGCCAGCTCACCGGCCGTCATCTATGTGCAGCGCTACGTCAACGGCGCGCTGCACCCGGCGTTTTTCAGCGCCAGCCTGTTGCCGCTGCTGGGCTGGACCTTGGCCGATTGCAACCACGACACCCTGGCGGCGCTGATTCACCCCGACGACCGAGAACGCTACTTCGAACGCACCCGCCAACTGCTGCGCGAAGGCAACGTGCGCAGCCGCTACCGCCTGCGCGACAAACAAGGCAACTACCACTGGCTGCTCGACGAAGCCAAGCTTTTGCGCGACGACCTCGGCCTGCCGGTGGAAGCCGTAGGCCTGTGGCTGGACGTCACCGAAGCGACCCTGGCCGCCGAGCAGGTGCGCCAAAGTGAAGAACGCTACCGCATCCTGGTAGAAGACTCGCCAGCGATGATCTGTCGCTACCGCCCCGACCTGATCCTCACCTTCGGCAACACGCCGCTGGCCAATTACCTGGAATGTCGGCCCGAGCAATTGCCAGGCATCGACCTGGGCCAGTGGCTGTCGGATGAACAACGCGCCGCCTTTGTACAGCGCATCCAGCAACTGACCCCGGAATTCCCGGTGAGCACGGCGGAAATCAGCCTGCAACTGCCGGGGCGCGAACATGCCTGGTGGGTGTGGTCGGACCGTGGCGTCTTCGATGAACAAGGCGCCCTGATCGAGGTGCAGGCCGTGGGGCGCGACAACACCGAAGTACGCCGCTCCCAGCAGCAACTGACCCAAAGCGCGAAAATGGCCACCCTCGGCGAAATGGCCACCGGCCTGGCCCATGAGATCAACCAACCGCTGAACGTGATGCACATGGCCGTCGTCAACGTGCTCAAGCGCCTGGGCAATGGCGATGTGCAAATCGACTACCTCACGGAAAAACTCCAGCGCATCGACGCCCAGGTGCAACGTGCAGCACGGGTGGTCGACCATATGCGCGTGTTCGGCCGCCGCTCGGAAATCGAGCAGCAACCGTTCGACCCCGCACAGGCGCTGGAAGGCACTCTGTCCCTGCTCAGCGAAGGCCTGCGCGGCAAAGGTGTGGACGTGCGCATCAGCCCTGCGGACTTCTCGGTGCAGGTCAAAGGCTATGTCGACCAGCTGGAGCAGGTGCTGATCAACCTGATGGTCAACGCCCGTGACGCATTGCTCAGCCAACGAGAAAAAGACCCTGCCCTGCGCCCCTGGATTGCCCTGCACAGCGAGCACGACAGCCGCCATGTGCGTATCTGGGTTGAAGACAACGCCGGCGGGATCGACCCGCGCCTGTTGGAGCGGATTTTCGAACCGTTCTTTACCACCAAGCCAATCGGCGTCGGCACCGGGCTGGGGCTCTCGGTGAGCTATGGGATTGTGGAAAATATGGGCGGGCGGCTGAGCGTCAGCAATGGCGAGGCTGGTGCGAAATTTTGCGTTGAGTTGCCCATCGCGCAGAACTCAATCAGCTAACCACGATGCGAAGCGAGCCGCTGTAAAAGCGGAACCCTAAGCGGCCGTTACCGCAGGTGGATATGTATTCGGTATAGGTATAACTGTGTCGACTGGCAGGCCGCTATCGCAGGCAAGCCAGCTCCCACATTTGGAACGCGGTGCGTCAGATAGACCAACAGGCTAAATCACCAGATAAGCCCGGCCCATATGGCAGGTGAGATTGGCGCCGACTTCGGCGTTGCCCAGGTTAATGCCCAAGGCGCTGAGCAAGCCATCCACAATCGGGTCTAGTATTGGCGACAATACGCTTTTGATCGCGGTGACCAGCGTATTGGTGATGGTGGAGAGTAAACCCGAGACCGCCGGCAGGATTCCACCCGGAGAGCTTCCGGCTGGGGGAACGTAATTCACTTGAATAGCCCCTAAGGTATTGACCAATCCTTTGACCACTTCTGTCGAGGGAGGAACAGATTTATAAGTGGGTGTCAGATTCATATCGTTGACTGGAGAAAACACTAGAGCTTGCTCCCCCCCGCCAACCTTTGCGTGAACAACCGATAAGGATAAGCTCCCACCTACACCAGCCTTACGTGGGCCACAGCCGAATATTCCCTTGCATGTCTGCACACCGATATCAACAAGTGCTACTGGTTTCACATCAGCTTCCACTGCTGAGGAAAATGCCTGTACCGGATCCACTTTCCCTACCGACACATCTGCAAGCGCAGTCTCAACCTGAACGGTCAGTGATTTCGCCGCATTGCTCGCACAATTGAAATCCGTGACATGACTCTTCGCGCTCGCCACCTCGATATTGATGTCCAGGCCGCTCAACAACTGAACATCCGTATGGTCACAAGGCTTTAAAATCAGGCACAAGAGTGGATCCAGCAGGCTCACCAAGTTTAAATGCAGCAAGTTATTCACGACACCTGTCACCGGCGTCGTTATAGCGGAGACCGCAGACGTCAATCCATTGATACCGTTCAGCACGGGCAGTTGAACAGACACCAAAGTCCGCACTTGCGCAGTGCGTACAAAAATCTGATCGGTCGGCGGGCTCTTTTTCAAACCTTCCTTGGCCAACAACGGATTGCCAATCGCCGACAGCTGCGGTGGCTCAATCACTTTAGTCTGGATCGAAACGTTACCGACCAACGGAATGTTCAGTTGCGCCGCCGCACTCACCGCATTCTTGCTACTGGACAACTGCGCTACCGCTTCCAGCAGTTGAAACAACTGCACGTTGCTGTTCAGCGCCGCTGTCGGCGTGCCGGTGGCGATGTCGACCAGGTCTCCCACCGTTAACAGCTTGCTGTTAGGTGCAATGGCTTGAATCGAAATCACGTCATTGATGACCGCCGTGGCCGCCGCGCCGTTTTTCTGCAAGACCTTCACAGCAGCGTCGATCAGTTGAGTCGCCGAGACCGCGGTACTGAGCAAGGCATCGTAGTCACCGGCCTTCACGTTCAGGTTGATCGCTAGTTGGTCGAGGTAACTGAGCAGGTTGACGTTGGTCTGCAGCAAGCCGTTCCAACCCGCCGCCGTGAGCGAAAGGTTGCCGCCGAGCAGGTTGCCGATCACCAGGTTGAGCAGCGGGGATTTGCCTGAATCGACGCTGGCCAGGCTGCTGCGGATCGACAACTGCGCCACGGGCGGCGGTGTCGCCGCGACGGCGGTGGCGCTCAAGTTGATCTGCGGGTTGATCGGCGCGCCGCTGAACAGGTTCCACAGGCCATTGGCGATGCTGGTCAGGACGGTGCGCGAGGCCACCACGCGGATTGCGTCACTCTTGGTGGCATCGGCGCTGAACACACGGGTGTTGAGGGCGTTGGTCGCCAGGGTGCCGCATGTCACCGCCAGGGTGCTGCCATTACCGACCACAAAACCGTTGCGCGCCGCATTTTGCGTGGCATAGGCGTTCGCGGTGGTGTTGGTACCGCACTGGCCACCCAGACCAGCGGCTTCCAACGCCGAGGTGTCGGCGACGGATTGCAGCTTGCGCTTTTCCAGATACAAGCGCCCGCTGTCGACCGCCAGCAACGTGAACACCAGAGCCAAGGCCAAGGTGCCTGCCGCCATCAAGCCTATTGCACCACGCTGCCTGGAACCGAATCGGGGAGACATCGAAGCACTCCTGCGCTAACTCTCCGTTGCACTGGAGTGTAGACAAGGCTTCGACAGGTTGCTGGCAACTCGCCACATTGGCGACTGGCGGAGATGCCCAGAATGTCGGCCCCCTAATACAACTCAGCTAAGCGAACGCTATGCTCAAAACACTGAAGATCAAATGTGGGAGCTGGCTTGCCTGCGAAAGCGGTAGTGCAGTAACTGAAGCAGTGACTGACACACCGCTTTCGCGAGCCAGCTCCCACAGGGGTGAGAGGGGGTGATCAGCGCGGCGGGTAGTTGGAGAGGATCTTGGTCACAGTGCTGCGGATGGCCTTGTTGCGATCCTCGGGGTTTGGCGTGCTGGCCATCATTTGTTCGTCGCTGCCGCGCCACACCAGTTTGCCGTCCTTGCCGTCGAGCAGGTCGATCTGGATGGTCGCCACTTTGTAGGTGATATTGCGCGTTTCGTTGTACATCGGCGCGCCCCAATAACCATTCCACGGGCCGCCCCAGGCACCGCCATAGTTGGTGGTGACTTGCTGCTGGCGGTCTTCGACAATCAAATAGGCCTGCACATTCAGGTCTGCCTTGGTACCCGCCGCCGCAGGACGCAAACCGCGCTGATCCAGCTGTTCGCCCACGGCCTGGCGGATGCGTTGCTCGGTGAGGTCGCTCTTGATTCGCGGGTCATCGGGACGGTACTGCAACGCCGGGTCTTTCCAGGCCCAATTGCGATAGGCGCCGAAGTCTCGGCTGGCGTCGAAATCATGGTTGACCTGGTTGCTCTGGCAACCGCCCAGCAACATGACAACAGCAAGTGCAGCGATGCGACGAAGCATGGTGTTCTCCAAAAAACAACGTGGGCCTGTAATGAGAATAGCTGCTAACTGGGCGGATAGGCGGCCATTGCCTTCTGCATCGCCTTGCGCAAGCTATCGGCGCGTTCGCTCAGGCTGCCCTGGCTGGTGGTTTCGGCGCTGGTGCTCCACACCGGCTGGCGGGTGCGCGCATCGAACAGGCTGATACGCGCCACGGCCACTGTCACTTCATAGGTACGCACCACCGGCACGCTGTTGTACATGCCATAACCATTGCCATAACGGTTGTAGCCACCGTAGCCATACCCGTAATCATCCTGGACCTGGCGCAGGCGTTTTTCCAGGCGTACATCGGCGCTCACCAGCAGGTCGGGCGCACGCTTGTCATGCAAGGGACGCAAGCCACGCTGGTCGAGAGCGCTGCTGACCGCCTCGGCAATCTGCGCCGAATCGGCCCAGGCCGTACCCGCCGGCAACTGGCCGTTGAGCCAGCCCCAACTGCGGTAGGCGCCATAGTCGCGTACCGGCGCGGGGTAAGCGCTGGCATCAAAGGTAGTGGCTGCCTGGGCGGGCGCCGGCGGCATCGGTGCCGAACTGGCGACGTAAGGGTTGGGGCTCGAACAAGCCCCAAGACCTAAAGACAACAGGATTAAACCGAGACGACGCATGTCGACCTCCCACGCTGGGCCGCTTAAACCGGGCGGCAGATCCAGTGCAAATATCGCCCAAGCCCGGCAAAGCTTGGGTGACGACGGTGAGCGAGCTCCATCTCCAACAAGTCCTGCAGGTTGGCGCGCGCCTGGAATTCCACCGGCATATAGTCGTGGAACACCCGCACGCCACTTTGGCTTTCGACCTGCCACAGCCCTTCGAGTTGCGTCGCCAACTCCCGTGGGTCCAGGGGTTGTTGCGGCGTCAGGCTCTGCTTTTCGCCGGCCATGTCGTTCTTGCGCATTTTGCGGAAGTGGCCTTTGAGCAGGTTGCGGTAGATCAACGCATCACGGTTGTAGAAGGCCAGGGACAACCAGCCCCCCGGCAGCGTCAGTTGGTGCAGCACCGGCAGGATGGCGTGGGGCTCGGCCAACCACTCCAGCACGGCATGGCACAGCACCAGATCGTAAGGCTCGGTGAGTTGGCCGAGCAAGTCCTGCCACGGTGCATGAATAAAGGCCGCGGTCTGGCCGGCGTCAGCAAAGCGCTGACGCGCCCCTTCAAGCATCGGCGCAGCGGGTTCGGCCAGGGTTACCTCGTGGCCCTGCTCGGCCAGCCACAGCGACATATGCCCCAGGCCTGCACCGATATCCAGCACGCGCAATGGGCGTTGCGGCAAGGCTTCTACCAGGTCGGCCTGGAGCACCGCCAGGCGAATCGCGCCTTTGGCGCCGCCGTAGATTTTTTCGGCAAAGCGCGTGGCCAACTGGTCGAAATGACGATCACTCATGGGCAAACCGCCGTTCGCTATCGGCCAGTTTGGCGCGCACCACTTCGTTCATATCCAGGCCCAGTTCACTGCACAGCAGCAGCAGGTACAGGACGATATCACCGACCTCCTGGCCCGCATGGGCGAGTTTATCGGCGGGCAGTTGGCGGGATTGGTCTTCGGTGAGCCATTGGAAGATTTCCACCAGCTCGGCCATTTCCACGCTGGCAGCCATGGCCAGGTTTTTCGGGCTGTGAAACTGTTTCCAGTCATTGGTATCGCGAATGCGGTGCAGGCGTTCGGTGAGGTGTTCGAGGTTCATGCGCGGGCTCCTGAATGGGTATAGCTTACCCCATGACGGGACGCGGAGCGTCCCAGGCGGCGTTCCCACGCAGAGCGTGGGAACGATCAGCGATCAGTCGACAACGCTGAACTCGAGCCTGGCGGTTTGACCGGCTTCATCCAATACGCTGAGCTGATAGCGGCCCAGCCGTTCAAAACTGGCATTGATGCTGTCCTGATTGGCGCTGTCGCCCAACGGCGCACCATTGAGGAACCACCAACGCCGGCCACTGCCGCCCAGGGCGGAGATGTTCAGGCGCAAGGCTTGCTGACTGGCAGCGGGCAGACGCAATTGATCGCCCTCGCGTACGCCTACGATGGACAACGGCGATGACGCGGCCAGCGCCGGTGGCGGGCAGTCCGGGTCAACCGCTGGGATGCGCGCTTCGCGGCGTTCAACCCTGGGTAACCAAGGCTCCAGCGGTGCCGGCCATAGGGCAATGCTTTTGGAGGTTGCGCCAGGACAATGGGCATCGACCCGCAAGCCTTTGGTGTTAACCCAGATGCTTTCCATCAAGCCCACACTCAAGGGTTGATCCAATGCCTGCAAGGTCGGCGGCGTGGTGTTGTCCAGGGTCCAGGCAAAACGCTGGCGGCGGCAGTTGGGGTCGCTGCGGCTCATGGGCTGGCCCAGCGGCCAACAGATCGCCGCCACGCCGATATTGGCAGGCACCGGTTTGACCGGCGCACTGATGCCGCGCTGGCTGTCGCGGTTGGTCAGCACGTCGTGCACCTGCAGCATCAACGGCGCTGCCGACGCCAGGCCGAATTGCCCGGGTACCGGCGTGCCATCGGGCCGGCCGATCCATACGCCGATCAGGTAACGCGGGCCTACGCCAATCGCCCAGGCATCGCGAAAGCCATAGCTGGTACCGGTCTTCCACGCCAGCACCGGGCGTTGGACCAGCTCGGCACGCGGGTCGCGGTCGGGCCGCGCCTGGCCGCTGAGGATGCGCCGCACAATCCAGGCGGCGCCGGGCGACAGCAAAGGCCGCTCCCTGAGCGCATCGTCCGGTTGCAACCGCAGGGTGGCGCTCTTGCCATCGCGGGCCAGGGCGCTGTAGCCACTCACCAGGTCCTCCAGGCGACTGCCCGCACCGCCGAGGATCAGCGCCAGGTTCGGCTCGGCCAATGCCGGCAACGCCAACGGCACGCCACCGATGCGCATCTGCGCGGCAAAGCGCTTGGGCCCGTAGGCTTCCAGCAGCTGCACCGCCGGCAGGTTCAACGAGCTGGACAACGCCGTGCTCGCCGGCACTGCCCCGGTAAAGCCCATGGAAAAGTTGCCAGGGCGGTAGTCACCATAACGTCGAGGCACGTCCTGCAACAGCGATTCGGAGTGAATCAGGCCGTCGTCCAACGCCATCCCGTAGAGAAAAGGTTTCAAGGTGGAACCGGGCGAACGCAGCGCGCTGATCATGTCCACATGGCCAAAGCGCTTGGTGTCGTTGATATCCACCGACCCCAGGTAGGCGCGCACCGCCATGCTTTCTTCTTCCACCACCAGGATGGCCGCCGAGGTGTGTTCCGGCAGGCGTGCGCGCCAGCCCAGCAACAGGTCTTCCAGACGGCGTTGCAAGGTGGCATCCAGGGTGGTGCGAATCAGCGGCGGGCTGTCGGGGCGGTTCAGCCGGCGTGCGAGCAGAGGCGCCAGGCTAGGTTCCAGGCGTGGGGCGAGCAGCAGGGGTTCTTCCAGGGCTTCATCAACCGCCGATTGCGGCCATACCTGAAACTCGGCCAGGCGGCGCAGCACTTTGTCGCGGGCCTCCTGGGCGCGCTGCGGATGACGGTCCGGGCGCAAACGGCTTGGCGCCTGGGGCAACACCGCGAGCAACGCGGCTTCGGCGTGAGTCAGCTGAGACGGTGACTTGCCCAGGTACGCCCAGCTTGCCGCCGCCACGCCCTGCAGCGTGCCGCCGAAAGGTGCGCGGTTCAGGTACAGGTTGAGGATTTCGTCCTTGGACAGGTGCCACTCCAGCTGCGCGGTACGCCACAGCTGGCGTAACTTGCCGTGCAGGGTGCGTGAATGTGGGTCGAGCAGGCGCGCAACCTGCATCGACAAAGTGCTGCCGCCGGACACCACCCGCGCGCCGCTCAGGTTTTGCCAGGTCGCACGCACCAGCGCCAACGGGTTTACGCCGGGGTGCTGGTAGAACCAACGGTCTTCATAGGTGAGCAACGCGTCGAGGTAATAAGGCGAAACTTCGCTGGTGTGTACCGGGTAGCGCCATACGCCATCGGCATCGGCGAATCGCCACAGGGGGGTGCCATCTTCGGCCAGCACTACCCGGGCCAGGTCGTCCTGGGGTAGGGGTAAGGGCCAGATACGATCGGCCAGCCATAGCAGGGCAACCACCAACACCACACAACCCAAAGCCCAGCGCAATAACTGTGGGAGCTGGCTTGCCTGCGATAGCGCAGGATCAGTCAACTTATCCACAACTGCCCCACCGCTATCGCCGGCAAGCCAACTCCCACATTGGGCCGCGTACATTCGGACGTGATTAAACTAAAACTCAAACGGGCAAACCTCTATGCTTGCAGGGAACTCGCCTGCGTTATCGACAACCAAAGGCACAGTTACGCCCACCTTCTCATCAGGACACGCACATGCAGGTAGAAAGCTTTTTCGAATGGTTGGGCCAGGCGCTCGGTTCCGTCATCCGTTTTATCGTCGACGGGCTCAGCGGTTTGTTCGGGGCATTGACCCACGCCGGCGGCAACTTTATCGACGGCCTGTCACGCACCTTGGGCATGGACACCTCGATCATCAGCATCATTACCCTGATTGTCGGGTTGTTGTTCCTCTACTCGGCGGTACGCGCCTTTATGCGGGCCTCGATTATCGTGGGGATCATCTGGCTGATGCTGGGGCTGTGGTTGCTGAGTTGGGTTGTGCACTGACGGGCAAACGCTCGATTCCCCCTGTAGGAGCGAGCTTGCTCGCTCCTACAGGGATTCAACCATTGTCTTTCAGCGGCCCTTGATCACCATATACACCGGCGTCTCGCCCACCGCCTGCCAGTTCGGCCGATACATCGACTCTACCTGCGGCGGCGGCACGCGGTAGGTTCCCGGTGTCACCGCGCGCGCCAGGTACAGCAAGTGCGTGGCGCCATAGCCATCCAGATTCATCGCGGCCACATAGCGATCGTCCCTGAACTCCTGATGCTTGAGCGAGGCATTCTGCATCGACTCACGCCACTCCTTCACCTGGCTGCTGGCGTTCTCCAGGCTCGCCGCGCTTTGGGCCAGGTTCTGGTTTTCCAGTTCCAGGCCGGCAGGCAACAGGTCGACCACCAGGGCATCCGGCACCCGTTGCTTGGCGCTGACCGCCAAGTGCACCAGCACCAGATCACCGCTGTTGAGGTTACGCAGGTTCAACGGCTGGCCGTTCATGCCCAGGTATTCGCGGCGGATACTCAGGTTGTTGCCACCGGCCGCTGGCGGCACGTGTGGATAACCCGAGACCGTCAATTGCTGGTACACCGGCGCTTCACCCTGATTGCTCAAGGCCAGGTCGCTGGACAACAACTTACCGTCCAACTCCAACGTCGATTGCTGGTTGTTCAACTCACGCACACCGCCGCTGCCGGTGAGCGACACTTGCCAGTTCGCTTGGGGCTTGGCGAACCCGAGGCGCCCGGCCAGGAACAGGGAATTACGCTCCTGGGTCGACAGGTACGGGCTGGCGGCCAACTGATCCGACAAGGTGAACAACCGCTCCTCGCGCTGGCCCTTGGCCAAGTCGTTCTCCTCCAGCAACGCCAGGATCATCGCCTGGTCGCGCAGCGGGCTACCGTAGTCGGCCAGCCACTCATTGGCATTGCGCTGCGCCGCCAAGCCGGCCAACAACGCCTGATCCGCACGGGGCTGGTCACCCATTTTCTGCAGGGCAATGGCCAACTGCACCAGCGGTAAGCCGGAGCGTGCGTCGCTGCGCCGTTCGAACAGGCTGCGCAACGCGCCCAATGGCGCCTGCTGACTGCGCGCCAACACCATGCCGGCATACGCCTGCACGGCAAACCGGGTGTGTTCGGCGTTGTCGCTGTAATCCACCTCGATCAGATTACGTTCCTGCACATACCGCAACAGGCGCTCGCTGGCCTTTTTCAAGGCTTCAGGCGGGACGGCAAAACCCTGGTCGCGGGCGCGCAGCAGGAAGTCGGTGACATAGGCGGTCAGCCAATATTCTTCCTCGCCATCGGCGCCCCACAAACCAAAGCTGCCGTTGTAGCGCTGCATGCCCAGCAGGCGCTCAATGCCCAACTCGATCTTGCGCTTGCGCTCGGCATCCGGCTCGCCCTTGATACTCAGGCGCTTGAGCAGCGCGTCGTCGGCGTACAGCGACGGGTACAAGCCACTGGCGGTTTGCTCCAGGCAACCGTAGGGGTACGCCTTGAGTGCACTGATCTGCGCGCCCAGGTTCAACGGCGGCCGGCTCGACAGGCTCAACAACGCCTCACGTCCCGATGCATCGAATTGATCCAGTGCGCCCGACGGCAAGCTCCACGGCTGATCCTTGAGCACTGCGCGGTAATGCTTGAGCAAGGCCGGGTACGCCGGGCGTACGCCCAAGGTCCATTCGCGGCTGAACGGCGGCAGGTTTTCACCCGGCAAGTCCAGGCCGTTGACGGTGACCGTGACCTTGCCCTGGCCGAGCCCGCCCCAGGCTTGTACCGGAATATGCAGGGTGGTGCGCTGACCTTGCTTGAGCTCAACCGATTGCGTGCCACTGTTGACCAACTGCAACTGACCTTGCGCGGTCAATTGCACATCGAGTTTCTGGGCCTTGCCCGACAGGTTGGAGAGGTCCAGGGCCAGGGTGGTCTGGTCGCCTCCTGCCAGGAAGCGCGGCGCCGACAACTCGGCAATCAGCGGGGCGGCGATCACGGTCTTGCCTTCGGCCATACCGTAGCGATCATCGCTCCAGGCTTGGGCCATCAGGCGCAGTTCGCCGTTGAAGTCGGGAATATTGACGCTGACTTCACCCTCGCCTTTGTCGTTCAGAGTCACCGGGGCGCTTTGCAGGGCAACGATGGTAACGCTGGTGTCCGGGCGCTTGCCGCCTTTGGCCAATGCCGCGTCGCCACCAAATGCCAGGCTGGCCAGGCGCCCTTGACCGGCTTCGATCAGTTGCCCATAGATGTCGAATTGGTCGACGCCATAGGCTTTGCGGCCAAACAGGCTGGCGTACGGATCGGGCGTTGGGTATTCGGTGATATTGAGGATGCCCACATCCACCGCCGCCAGCAGTACGTGCACCTGTTGGGGCACGCTGCCATCGGCGTTTTTGGCGGCGATCTTCACCGTCAGCGGTTGTTTGGGGCGCATTTTTTCTGGCGCGGTGAGGGTCAGGCCGAGTTTGCGCTGGGTACGATCCAGCGGCAGGTGCAGCAAGCCCACGGCGCGTTTAGGCGTGATGTTGGCTTTGCGCTCGCCCGGACGAATCACCAGGGCGCTTACATACAGATCGTGGCGCGACCATTTCGGGTCGAGCTTCACCGCAAAGCTTTTGCCTTCGGCCGGCACGTCGATTTCCTGCCACCACAGCGGACCTTCGGCAGACTCCACCAACAGGTAGCCTTTACCGGCAGCCGGTGGCGTGACGGTGACGTTGGCGGTGTCGCCATCACCATAGGCGGGTTTGTCCAACGCCAGCTTGACCTGGTCGGGGCGCACAGCACCGCCTTCGGTGTTGTCCTGGGCCTGGTAGCCGGCCCAGAAGCGCAGGCTGCTGACCAGCCCGGTCTGCGGGTCTTCGACCTCCACGCGGTAAGGGCCCCACTCCACCTGGAAGCTGACCTTGGCGGTGTCGCCAGCCTTGATGTTCAGGCTCTGCTCATCGAGATTGAGGAATTTCTCGTTGAAGTGGTAGCTCCAGCCGTCATTCTCCGAGTAGTTCCAGTAGTAGTCGCGGCGCTCACGCACCAGGCGCACCTTGAGGTCTTGTGCGGCCAGTTTCTGACCGTCCTGGTTGGCCACCAGCACTTCGAATTCCACCGGGCCATCGCCGTTGGTTTCCTTGCCATCAAACAGGCCACGCAGGCCCGGCAACCGCTCGGCCGGCCAGATCGGCTGCACCAGGCGCCGGGTAATCGGCCGCCCGCCGGACTCTTGCAGGCTGGCTTGCACGATCAGTTGCAACGGCGATTTGGCCTCGGCCCACTTGCTTTCCAGGGTCAGCGCTTGCTCGCCATTGGCGTCGAGTACGCTTTCGTCCAGCTCGAAATCCTGGCTCAGCTCTTCTTCCGTGACGGAACCGAACTGGTAGCCCGGCAGGGATTTGACCGCCTCACGCAGTGGGCGCACGTACACCTGGCCACTGACGCGGTTACCGGACGCGGGCGCGCCGTAGAGGTAACGACCGTTGACCTGGATGACCGGGTTATCCGCCGGGCTCAACGCCGTGTCACTGCCCTTGAGTTCCAGCGCCAGGCGTTCGGGCAGGAAGTCTTCGACGAGAAATTCATACAGTTGCGGCTTGCCGTCACCGAGGTCGAATACCAACTGCCAGCGACCGGTCGGCGCCTCGCCGGCCAGTTGCAACGGGTATTGATACAGGCCGGACGCGTCGGCCTCCCACACGAACTTGCGGCTCACCTGTTCATCCGGGCGCCGTACTTCGACGCTGACCGGTTGCGGCTTTACCGCCTTGCCATCCTTGTCACGCAACAGCGCGTTGAGCAGCACGGTTTCGCCGGGGCGATACAGGTCACGCGGGCCGAACACAAAGAACTGCAACGGGTGAGAGGGCTGCCCGCCGATATCGAACTCGGCGAGGTCCAGCGCGGCGCTGTCCAGGCGCAGCAGGCTGGTTTGCTCGCCCTGCTTGGCCAGTAACACCTGGGCTTTTTTCGGCAGTGGCAACTCGGCGTGGCCACCGTCTTCGGTCTTGCCCTGTCCGAGCACACGGCCTTCGGCATCGAGGATTTCCAGTTCGACGCCGTTGAGCGCCTTACCGCCTTCCAACGCCTGGGTAAACACATCCAGGCGATTGGCATAGCGGTGCACCGACAGACCGATATCACTCAAGGTGAACAGGGTGGCCGGTTGCGAATAGTTGTAGGTGCCCGAAGCACGCATCACCGCCAGGTACACGCCCGGCTGCTGCAACTGCTTGAGGCCGGCAATCGGCAGCAGCAGGGTTTCGCGGGTATTGCGCGCCGGGTTCAGGTCGAAACGCCCGCCGTAGACCAGCTCGGCCATTGGCAGCAGTTCACGGGACTCATAGCTTTGCAGGCTGGTATTACGCCCCCACTGCGCCAGGAATGACGGCAGGGATTCGGGTTTGATCCGGAAGAATTCCACGTCGATCTTGTCGACGTTCAACGCGATCACCGGCAGGCCCTCGGCCAGGCGCGTCGGCAACAGGGTGCCGCGGCTGGCGAAGCCGACGGTGGCTTGCAGGTCGCGGGTTTCCAGGCGGGCGTTGTATTCGGCGGCGAGGGTGTTGCCGTTGACTGCCTTCACCCCGGCGTCCACGGTCAGCACCAGCTTGCGCTGCGGCTCAAGGTGGCGCAGGCGCAATTCCATCAGGTTATCGGACAGTTCCCAGGCGCCATCGACCTTGCCGGACTTGCTGTCTACCAGGTGCAGCTTGTCGGCGAACTTCTGATCCGGATCCAGAGGAATGGAAAAGCTCACCGACAAGGTGCTGGCCCCGTCCAACTGCACCTCGGACACGTCCACCACGCTCAGCTCGCGCCCGGCATAGCGTTGCTTCAACGCTGCCACGTCCACCGCAGCTTTCACCGGCTTCGGCGCTGCCGCCACAGTGGGCGCAGGCGGTGCAGCGGGTTTATCGGAAGAATCGCAAGCGCTCAGCAGGGCCAGCGCGCAGGCCAGGAACAGTCCTTTGTTAAGCATGGGGCACTCATAGTCAGAGGGAACCGAGGGGTGAACTATATATCAGCGCCGACCAAGCCGCTGCGGCACCGGTCACATTGACCGACGGAGGGGCGGTTGGTTCTTGGTGGGGCATGAAGCCAAGCCAAATCCCACAACCATTGGCGATCAAGATCAAAATGTGGGAGCTGGCTTGCCTGCGATAGCGGTGGGTCAGTCACCGGATGAGTTGGCAAAGAGTCCGTCATCGCAGGCAAGCCAGCTCCCACATTGGGCCTGCTGTACAACTGATGGCCGGGTACAATGCCGCTCCCCCGAAGGAGACTGCATGTCCACCTTATTGTCCGACTGGCGCCACCGCCCTACCCACCGCCGCGTCTGGGCCCTGGCCGCGCCGATGATCCTGTCGAATATCTCGGTGCCCTTGGTGGCCCTGGTGGACAGCATGGTCATCGGCCACCTGCCCCACGCCCATCAACTGGGCGCCGTGGCTGTCGGCGCCAGCCTGTATACCTTCCTCGCCTGGGCCATGGGCTTCCTGCGCATGGGCTCCACCGGCTTCGCCGCCCAGGCCGCCGGGCGCAACGATGGTGCGGCGCTGCGGCAAATCCTGTTGCAAGGCTTGCTGTTGGCGCTGGGGTTGGCGATGTTGCTGGGCACGGTCGGTATTCCCCTGAGCCACCTGGCTTTGGAATGGATGCAGCCCTCCCCTGAATTGAACCAACTGACCCGCGAGTTTTTCCACACCCGTCTGTTCGGTCTGCCAGCCGCCCTCGCCAGCTATGCGCTGGTCGGCTGGTTCCTCGGCACTCAGAATGCGCGGGCGCCGTTGGCGATTCTGCTGACCACCAACCTGGTCAACATTGCGCTTAACCTGTGGTTTGTACTTGGCCTGGACTGGGGCGTGGTCGGCTCCGCCCGTGCCTCGGTGATCGCGGAATGGACCGGCGCCCTGCTCGGCCTGGCGCTCACGCAAAAAGCCCTGCGCGCCTATCCGGGGCATATCGCCTGGGCCGCGTTGAAACTGTGGCAAAGCTGGCGCCCGTTGCTGGCGGTCAACCGCGACATCTTCATCCGCAGCCTGGCGTTGCAGTCGGTGTTTTTCATGATCACCGTGCAAGGCGCAAGGTTGGGCGATGCCACCGTGGCAGCCAATGCGCTGCTGCTTAACGGCCTGTTACTGACGGCTCACGCATTGGATGGCTTGGCCCACGCGGTCGAAGCCCTCTGCGGCCACGCCATCGGCGCCCGTGACCGGCAGGCGTTGCGTCGCTCATTAGTCGTGGCCTGCGGTTGGTCACTGATCGCCAGCATCGGCTTCGCCCTGCTGTTCACCTTCGGCGGCCATCTATTTATCGCCATGCAAACCGATATCCCCAGCGTACGCGAAACCGCCGATATCTACCTGCCCTACCTTGCGGTATTGCCGTTGATTGCGGTGTGGAGTTATTTGCTCGATGGCTTGTTTATCGGCGCAACGCGCGCGCGGGAGATGCGCAATGGGATGTTGCTGACGGTGCTGCTGGTACTGCCGATTGCCTGGGCGTTGCAGGGCTTGGGTAACCACGGGTTGTGGATCACCTTCCTGCTGTTCATGGCGGTGCGCAGCCTGACGCTGTGGGCGATCGCCTGGCACTTGAATCGGCAAGGGCTGTGGCTGGGCGGGAACTGAAGGAACGCAGACCCAAATGTGGGAGCTGGCTTGCCTGCGATGGCGGTGGGTCAGCCCCCTAACGGTTGCCTGACACTCCGCCATCGCGGGCAAGCCCGCTCCCACATTTTTATTACGAGGACAGGTACGAAGAACGGGTCAGACCCAGGCGCAACGCGTCCAGAAACTGAGTGCGCTCCGAGGCCGAGATCTTCGCACTGGCGCACTTGTCCCGGTAATGAGTCATCAACTCCTCCGGCGACAAGTGCACATAGCGCAGCATGTCTTCGATGGTGTCGTGAGTCTCGATCCCGGCGCTGTACACCGAACCGTCTTCACGCTGGTAGATGTTCACCGAGTCGGTGTCACCGAACAGGTTGTGCATGTCGCCCAGGATTTCCTGATAGGCGCCGACCAGGAAGATCCCCAGCAGGTAATCTTCGCCTTCATTCAAGCCGTGAACCGGCAGGCTGGTTTCGATGCTTTGCTCGTCGACGTATTGCTTGATCTTGCCGTCGGAGTCGCAGGTCAGGTCTTGCAGCACGGCGCGGCGCAGCGGCTCTTCGTCGAGGCGGTGCAGCGGCAGAATAGGCAGGACCTGGCCGATGGCCCAGGTATCCGGCAAGCTCTGGAATACCGAGAAGTTGCAGATGTACTTGTCGGCCAGCTTGTCATTGAGTTCGTCCAGCACCTGGCGGTGCGAGCGCTGGCGGGCTTTCAACGAGTTGTGCAGGCGGCGGCACACCGCGAAGTAGCACTGTTCGGCCAGGGCTTTTTCGGCCAGGGTCAGCTTGCCGTCGGCGTACTGGGCCGCCACATCGCTCATGTAGTGGGTGGCGCGCCAGTAGGTTTCGGTGACCATCTCGATGTCGGTCGGGCCCAGCAGGTCCACCAGCCATTGCACGGTTTCGGGCAGGCTTTCCTTGTTTTCAATGGTCGGGATTTCGTCGTTGTGCTTCTCGACGTCAGTGACCTGTACCACCAGCATGGCGTGGTGAGCGGTCAGGGAACGGCCGCTTTCGGAGAAGATGTTCGGATGCGGCAGGCTCTGCGCGTCGCAGAATTCCTTGAGCATGCCCACTACCACGCCGGCGTAGTCGTCCATGTCGTAGTTGATCGAACTGGCGTTGCGCGAGTGGGTGCCGTCGTAGTCCACGCCCAGGCCACCGCCGACGTCGATGTGGTCCACCGGCAGGCCGAGGTTGCGCAGTTCGCCGTAGTAACGAATGGCTTCCTTGAACCCGTGCTGGTAGTCGGCCAGGTTGGCGATCTGCGAGCCCATGTGGAAGTGCAGCAGGCGGATGCCCTGGTCCAGGCCGGCCGCGCGGAAGCGCTCGACCACTGACAGCAGCTGCGCTGCGGATAAGCCGAATTTGGATTTCTCGCCACCGGTGTCCGCCCACTTGCTCGATGCCAGAGACGACAGGCGCACACGCAGGCCCACCTGCGGCTTGACCTTGAGGCTCGCCGCCTCTTCGATCACCAGCCCCACCTCGGACTCTTTCTCGATCACGATGAACACGTTGTGGCCGAGCTTCTGGCCCATCAGCGCCAGGCGGATGAACTCACGGTCTTTATAACCGTTGCAGACGATGGTGCCGCCCTTCGGCGCCAGGGCCAGCACGGCCAGCAGCTCAGGCTTGGAGCCGGCTTCCAGGCCGATGGAGACGTTCTGGGTGGCAATGATGTTCTCGATCACCGCTTCCTGCTGGTTCACCTTGATCGGGTACAGCGCGGTGTACTTGCTCTGGTATTCCAGGCGCTCGATGTTGGCATCGAATGCACCGGTCAATTGGCGCACGCGGTCTTGCAGGATATCGGGGAAGCGCACCAGCAGCGGCAACGACAGGCCGCTTTTGCGCAGCTCATCGACTTGCTCGTACAGGTCGACGGGCGTGCTGTTCGGGCCGTTCGGACGGACTTCTACGCGACCGGCTTCATTGATCGCGAAATACCCGGCCCCCCAATGGCGAATCCCGTAAACACTGCGGCTGTCCGCAACTGTCCATTGGCTGCCATCGTCTTTGCGTGTGCGTCGTACGGACATCGAAGTCCCCTATAAATGAAGGCGAAGGCGCCACCTCTCGCGGAGGCTGGCGCAGTCTAAAGAATGAAAATGACGATTTGCCTGCAAGGGAAGTAGACCCCACTGGCAGGACAGAGTTTAGCCACAGGTTGGGAAGAGGCTTTCAGCCGCCGGACTTCTTGGCCTTGTACCCGAGCTTGATCAGCTCGGCCAACAGCAACTCGACGTGATCGCCCTGGATCTCGATAACCCCGTCTTTCAACGCGCCACCGGTGCCACAGCGCTTTTTCAGCGAGGTGGCCAATTCCTTCAGGGCCTCTTCAGCCAGGGGCACGCCGGTGATGGTGGTCACCGTCTTGCCGCCACGGCCTTTGCTCTCGCGACGCACGCGGGCAATACCGTCGCCTTCAGGGATCAGAGTCTGTTTGCAGGTGCACGAATCCACGGGCTGACGACAGTCCGGGCAGTGTCGACCTGCGTCGGTGGAAAATACCAGGCCACCAAGGGCGGCGAAGGATGCGGCTTTTTTGGCCACCGGCAATCCTCTTGGGAGGATGAAGACTGATCGGCGCCGCACAAGGCGGTGACCGACCGCGAAGCCCCACTCAGGCAGGGGCAGCGCTACCGAACCGCTAATGTGGTTCGGGTGAAAAGGCGCGCAGTGTAACGGCAAAAAGCCGACTTGCTAAGAGCCAAATGGCGCCATTTTTTGCAACTTTAGCGACGCGAGGCCAGATAGCGCCGCAAGCCTTCCTGGGCGTCCGGGCAGTAGGGCTTTTGTTCGGCCTCTTGCTGGATGATTTCGATGCTTAAAAACCGCGCTTCCATGACCTCCTCGGGCTGCAGGCGCAGGGGGCCGTCCCAGACGGCAGAGTAGGATTTGCACCAAAGCCGACTGTCGCCATCCTCAAAATAGAAATGGTCATGTTCGGTCAAGGGCACACCGCTGACGCCCAATTCCTCTTCCAGCTCGCGGGCTGCCGAAACGGCATAACTCTCACCTTCGGCCACCATCCCACCCGCCGCCGTATCCCAATACCCTGGATACAACGCCTTGCTGAGCGTGCGCCGGTGCACACACAACTCGCCTTTGGAATTGAACAGGAAGATAAACGTGCAGCGGCCAATCAAGCCGCGCTGGCGCAGGTCGGACCTGACCAGGTGGCCGAGCAGGTGGTCCTGCTCGTCGACCCAGCAGATCAGTTCAGCATCGGAAGCCGCTCGGTGTGCGGCCTCCTTTTGAGTAGCGTCCATCATCAACCCTGGTTGAGGAGCTGACGCAAGTCGATCACTGCAGCGTTTGCCCGGGAAATGTAGTTGGCCATCACCAGCGAATGGTTCGCCAGTACGCCGAAGCCACTGCCGTTAAGAATCATAGGACTCCATACCGGTTCCTGCGAGGCCTCTAGCTCACGAATGATCTGGCGCACGCTGACGGTGGCGTTTTTCTTGGCCAGTACGTCGGCAAAGTCGACTTCGATGGCTCGCAACAGATGGGACAGGGCCCACGCCTGGCCGCGCGCTTCGTAGAACACGTTGTCGATTTGCATCCATGGGGTTTCCACCACTTCTTCATCAACCTGCGGCACTTCACCCGGCGCCAGCGCCTCGGTTTTCAGCGCAGTGTTCAACTTGACCCGGCCTACGCTGGCGGACAGACGCTGGGACAACGAACCCAAACGGGTGGCCACATCACCCAGCCAGTTGTTGAGGTTGTCGGCACGCGCATAAAACAGCGCGCCGCGCTGGTTCGGGTCAGACAGGCGCGCTTCGTAGCGGCTCAGGGAATTGATGCCTTCCTGATATTCCGACTCACTGGAAGGCAGCACCCAGCTCTTGTTATCGAAGTTGAAGCGCGGCTCGGCCTTGGCCAAGTCAGCGTCTTCAGCCGACTGCGACTGGGAGCGGGCGAAGTCTTTACGCAGGGCGCGGGTAAGGTCACGCACCTGCACCAGCACGCCGTACTCCCAGCTCGGCATATTGTCCATCCACAAGCCCGGAGGGAAACGGTCGTTGGAGATGTAGCCGCCTGGCTTGTTCAGCAAGGTGCCGACCACGGTCTTGAGTGTTTCAACGGTGGTGTAACCCACCACCATCTGCTTGCCTTCCTTCTCGGCGGCAAGCTGGGCGTTTTGCTGCACCGGAAACAGCGCCGGCTCCTGGCTCCAGTACCAACCCAGGCCACCGGTGACCAGCAGGTACAAGCCGATGATGCTGAGCAACGCCCGGCTCATCAGCAGGTTGCGAAAATAGCTGCGGTTGGCCGACTTGGGCTCAGGGGCGGGGCCTTTGGCACTGCCTTCGCGGTTTTTCCAGTCCAGCATGGCGATATCCTTTCAATCACTTGAGTTCATGCACGTCAATTGTCCGGGTGCGTTCAGACATTCCGACCACAACCCTACCCCATCGTGCCCATCGGTGCGGGGCTTTTACACGAAAGTGGCGCACCGGGCCGCTTGGACTATAAAGGATGCACACCTTTTACGCTGGGCGACCAGCCGGTCAATAACTGAATCTCTGGCATGCAGACTTAATTGACGTATGACACTCATCTATCAGAAAAGAGGTGCTAGCATAGAGCCATCAGTCGACCTCAGCATGCACCCTCACAGTAGTCAGGATATGACCGAGTCAGAAGACCCCAGCCGCGAGCGTCTCAAGCAGCACTTTGCCCAGCGGGTAATTCATCAGGCACGTCAAATTCTTGAGATCTGGCAGCGCCTGCAACGCAGCGAGTGGTCGAACGCCGACTTTTCCGAACTCAGCGAAGCTAACCTGCGCCTGCAGCGCTTCGCCGAACGCTTCGAACAGCCCGAACACACGCAACTGGCACGGCATATCAGTGAGTCCCTGCAAGCCGTGGACGAGAACAGTGGCCGCCTGAGCAGCCAACTGATCACCGAGCTCAACCGCTTGATGCAACGCCTGTCCCGCACCGGCCTGCGCCAGGGCGACCAGCTTGAGCAAACTTTCCTGCCGCCGATGCGCAAGCCGATCTATGTGATGCTCGCCGACCATGACCGCGCCGAGCGCCTGGCCAAGCAGCTCGAATTCTTTGGCATGAGCGCCCACGCCCTGGACAGCGTCGCCGCCTTTCGCGCGGCCATGGCCGAGCGTTTGCCGTCGGCGATCGTGATGGACGTGGACTTCTGCGGCACAGGCCTGGGCCTGAAGCTCGCTGCAGAAGCCCAAGAGGGCCTGGAGCACAAGCTGCCACTGTTGTTTTTCAGCCTGCACGAAACCGACACCCCGACGCGCCTGGCCGCCGTGCGCGCCGGTGGCGAAGAGTTCCTGACCGGCACCCTGGAAGCCTCAAGCCTGCTGGAAAAGATCGAAGTGCTGACCTGCGCGGCCCAGTACGAACCATACAAAGTGCTGATCATCGACGACTCGCGGGCCCAGGCGCTGCACACCGAACGCCTGCTCAACAGTGCCGGGATTATCACCCGCACCTTGATCGAACCGATCCAGGCCATGGCCGAGCTGGCGGATTTCCAGCCCGACCTGATCATCCTCGACATGTACATGCCTGCCTGTACCGGCACCGAACTGGCCAAGGTGATTCGCCACAACGACCGCTACGTCAGCGTGCCGATCATCTACCTGTCGGCTGAGGACGACCTGGATAAGCAACTGGATGCGATGAGCGAGGGCGGTGACGATTTCCTCACCAAACCGATCAAACCGCGTCACCTGATCACCACTGTGCGCAACCGGGCGTCGCGTGCGCGCAACTTGAAGGCGCGGATGGTGCGCGACAGCCTCACCGGGCTGTACAACCACACGCATATCCTGCAACTGCTCGAAGATTGCAGCTTCCGCGCCCGCCGCGAGAACAAGCCTCTTAGCTTTGCCATGCTCGATATCGACCACTTCAAGCGCGTCAATGACAGCCACGGCCACCCCATGGGCGACCGGGTGATCAAGAGCCTGGCACTGTTTCTCAAGCAGCGTTTGCGCAAGACCGATTACATCGGCCGCTACGGCGGTGAAGAGTTCGCCATCGTGATGCCCGACACCGACCTGGAATCGGCCTGCAAGGTGCTAGACGACATTCGCCGGCGCTTTGCAGAAATCCACTACCCCGCCCAACCGCAGGATTTGTGGTGCACCTTCAGCGCCGGCCTGGTGGAGCTGTGCGACGATTCCGACAGCCTGATGATGGCCGCTCAGGCTGACGAAGCGCTCTACCGCGCCAAGGACGCCGGACGCAACCGCGTGCAAGCCGCTCGCACATCAAAGCAAAGTGCCATCTTTTCACCAGAATCCACCGATTCGGTCATAACGCTGTAATACAAACGCAATAAATTCAGGCGCTTATCTCTTGCCGTCGGTTGAAACCCCGCATGCGCCTGAAGCTGCTGACCAATCTCAATACCCTTCTGCTGGTGGCCGTGTGCCTGGCCCTCGGCGCGACGCTGTGGTGGTCGCAACGGGCGCTGGAGCGCCCGTACTTGTTGATGGAGCGCTACCTGGGGTTGTCCCAGATCTTTCAAAACCAGGCCGCCCGAAACATCGAGGACTACTTGGCCAGCGGCGATGCCCTGCGCCTGAGCAGTGCCACCCAGAGCCTGGAAAGCCTGCAGCTGCAACTGGGCGAACTGCCGCCCGAATTGGCGCAAAGCCTGCGGCCCAGCCTCGTGGAGTTGGAGACCTTCAGCAAGACTGACCTGTTGGCCGCCGGTAAATTGGCTGGCGACCCGCAAGCGCTGTTGCTGCAAGCCGAACGTGAACTGGGCGCAAACCTGGAACAACTGAGCCAGTACGCCAGCGGCGTCAATTCCGCGGAGGCTGCGCGCTATATGTCGCCGCTGCTCGCCGCCTCGCAACATTTGGGCAAACTGTCCCTGGCCCGCGACAAGCTGGTCAGCAGCGGGCGCGCCGAGTTGGCTGCGGATGTCGAGCGGGAGGTGACTAACCTGCGAACCCAGGCCGACCTGCTCGCGCAACTGCCCCTATTGGGAATAAAGGCCAGCGCTGAATCCAACACCGATGATTTTTCCGCGCTGATGGGGCTGGAAAACACCGAAAAAACCGAAGCTCAGGACACCGGCGTCGACCTCAAGCGCGAACTCAACAGCCTGCTGACCCGCTACCCCGCCGAGCTGCAGCGCACCCGTGAACAGATCCAGCAACGCGCCGATCTCGCCGCCAGCACCCACCTTAAAATCACTAACGTGCAACAAGCCATCGCCGGCCTGGAACCCGTGGTGCGCGCGCAACATGCCAGGATCCAGGGCGAAGTACGCGTGATGCAGGGCGTGATGATTGGCCTGATCCTGCTGATCGCATTGCTGATCGACACCCTGCAACGCCGCCTGGCGCGCGTACTGACCAACCTGGCACCCGCCTTGTCGACCTGGGCCGAAGGCGACTTCAGCCAACCGATTGCCCTGGGCAAGACCAACCGTGAACTGCACGATATCGAGGCCTCCCTCAACCGCCTGCGCGCCTACCTGGTGGATTTGGTAAGCACCATCCGCGGCAATGCCGAAGAAGTGGCGGGCAGCAGCCGCGCCCTGGCCGAACTGAGCAGCGGCCTGCACGACGGCGCCGAACGCCAGGCCGGCGACACCGCGCAAATCCGTGATTCCCTGGGTGAGTTGGAAGCCACCATCCAGCAAGTTGCCGGGGATGCCAGCCAGGCGGCCGGCGCCAGCCGCAGTGCGGGCCAGGCCGTGGAGCAAGGCCAGCGTGTGATCGGCCTGAGCCTCACCGGGCTGCATGCGCTGGTGGGCGAAGTGCAGCAAAACGCGCAGATGATCGAGAAACTTGCCGAAGAGTCCGCCACCATCGGCGGCGTGCTCACGGTGATTCGCTCGATTGCCGACCAGACCAACCTGCTTGCGCTCAACGCCGCCATCGAAGCCGCCCGCGCCGGTGAGGCCGGGCGTGGTTTCGCCGTGGTGGCCGACGAAGTGCGCTCCCTGGCCCAGCGTACCGCCGGTGCCACTGCCGAAATCCAGGGCCTGATCGCCGGCCTGCAAACCGCCGCGCACCAGTCGGTAGAAGGCATGCGCGCCCAGGTCGAACACGCCGAAGCCACCGCCCAGCAGGCCCAGGCGGCGGATGGCGCGCTGGATGAAATCGTCGGGGCGATCCAGACCATCTCGGATACCGCCGTACGCATTGCCGATGTGACCGCGCAGCAGAGTGGCGCCGTGAGCGAGATACGCGACAACAGTGAGCGGATTCATCAATTGGGTGAGGATAATTTACTGCGCATTGGCCAGGGCCGTAGCCAGGGCGAACACCTGCTGGTACTGGGCGGGCAACTCACCACCGCAGTACAGGCCTTTCGCGTCTAGCCCGATCTGATGTCCCATGAAGACCAAAATGTGGGAGCTGGCTTGCCTGCGATAGCGGTGGATCAGCCAACTCATCCCCCACTGATACACCGTCATCGCAGGCAAGCCAGCTCCCACACTGACCGAACGCAGGCTCTTGGTCACAAATTTTGCGCAATCCTCGCTAATCGTGCCGGCTACTGCATAGAACTGGACAGTCACAAAGGCTTTGCGGCATAGTCGCCGGGTTCTGACGCACCCACACCAATAACAAGGAACAGCCAATGGCGACCTTACTGGTTCTTCACGGACCCAACCTGAACCTGCTTGGCACCCGCGAACCGGGCGTCTACGGGGCAGTAACCCTCGATCAGATCAACCTCGACCTGGAACGACGGGCACGTGAAGCCGGCCACCATTTGCTCTACCTGCAAAGCAATGCCGAGTATGAATTGATTGATCGTATCCATGCCGCGCGCGGCGAAGGCGTGGACTTTATTCTGATCAACCCCGCCGCTTTTACGCATACAAGCGTTGCATTACGTGACGCGCTGCTGGCGGTGAGCATCCCATTCATCGAAGTGCATTTATCGAACGTGCACAAACGCGAAGCTTTCCGCCATCACTCTTACTTCTCCGACGTAGCGGTAGGAGTGATCTGCGGCCTTGGCGCCAGCGGTTACCGACTGGCCCTGGAGGCCGCCCTGGAACACATTGAAGAACAGGCTAAACGCCCCTGACCGACCCTTGGGAGTTGATGATTCATGGATATCCGTAAAGTTAAGAAACTGATCGAACTGCTGGAAGAATCCGGTATCGACGAGCTGGAAATCAAGGAAGGCGAAGAGTCCGTACGGATCAGCCGTCACAGCAAGACCCCGGCCCAACAGTTCTACGCGCCACAGATGCAAGCACCGGCTCCAGCCGCTGCAGCTCCAGCTGCCGCACCTGCCGCCGCCGCTGCACCTGCCGCCCCAGCCGCGCCTGCGCTGAACGGCTTCGTGGTCAAGTCGCCAATGGTCGGTACTTTCTACCGCACCCCGGCACCGACCTCGCCAGCCTTCGTTGAAGTGGGCAAAACCGTGAAAGTGGGTGACACCATCTGCATCGTTGAAGCGATGAAAATGATGAACCACATCACCGCGGAAAAAGCCGGCGTCATCGAATCCATCCTGGTAGAAAACGGTCAGCCGGTTGAGTACGACCAGCCGCTGTTCACCATCGTTTGAACCGCGGAGCGCCTTCGATGTTGAAACCTGCGAAGAAACTGCAAAAAGTCCTGATCGCCAACCGCGGCGAGATCGCGCTGCGTATCCTGCGCGCCTGTAAGGAAGAGGGCATCAAGACCGTCGCTGTTTACTCGACGGCCGATACCGAATTGATGCACGTGAAACTGGCGGACGAAAGCATCTGCATCGGCCCGCCACTGGCCACGAACTCGTACCTGAAAGTCTCGAATATCATCGCCGCGGCAGAAGTGACCGGCGCCGATGGCATCCACCCGGGCTACGGCTTCCTCGCGGAAAACGCCGACTTCGCCGAACAAGTGGAAAAATCGGGGTTTGCCTTCATCGGCCCGAAAGCCGAAACCATTCGCCTGATGGGCGACAAGGTCTCGGCCAAGGACGCCATGATCGCGGCCGGCGTGCCCACCGTTCCAGGCTCCGACGGCCCACTGCCTGAAGACGAGGAAACCGCTCTGCGCATTGGTCGCGAAGTCGGCTACCCGGTGATCATCAAGGCCGCCGGTGGCGGTGGTGGTCGCGGCATGCGCGTGGTGCACAAGGAAGAAGACCTGATCGAAGCCGCCAAGCAGACCCGCTCCGAAGCGGGCGCCTGGTTCGGCAACCCGATGGTCTACCTGGAGAAGTACCTGACCAATCCACGTCACGTGGAAGTCCAGGTACTGTCCGATGGCCAGGGCCACGCTATCCACCTGGGCGACCGCGATTGCTCGCTGCAACGTCGCCACCAGAAAGTCCTGGAAGAAGCTCCGGCTCCGGGCCTGGATGAAAAGGCGCGTCAGGAAGTCCTGGCACGCTGCGTCAAGGCTTGCATCGATATCAACTACCGTGGTGCCGGCACCTTCGAGTTCCTCTACGAGAACGGCCGTTTCTACTTCATCGAGATGAACACTCGTGTGCAGGTAGAGCACCCGGTATCGGAGATGGTCACCGGTATCGACATCGTCAAGGAGATGCTGAGCATCGCCGCCGGTAACGTGCTGTCGTTCACCCAGGACGACGTGAAGATGCACGGCCACTCCCTGGAGTGCCGCATCAACGCCGAAGACCCGAAAACCTTTATCCCAAGCCCTGGCCTGGTCAAGCATTTCCACGCGCCCGGCGGCAACGGCGTACGTGTGGATTCGCACCTGTACAGCGGCTACAAGGTTCCGTCCAACTACGACTCGCTGATCGGCAAGCTGATCACCTGGGGTGCCACTCGCGACGAGGCCATGGCCCGTATGCGCAACGCCCTGGACGAAATCGTGGTCGACGGCATCAAGACCAACATTCCGCTGCATCGGGATCTGGTTCGTGATGAAGGCTTCTGCGAAGGTGGTGTTAACATTCACTACCTGGAACACAAGCTGGCCAACCAGTAAGTGCTCCACCCAACAAAGCCGCCTTCGGGCGGTTTTGTTGTTTATGGGCCACCGACCCCCGATCGTTCCCACGCTCCGCGTGGGAACGATCGTCGGCGCAGTCGTCTTCTGGCTTGCTCTCGCGTAAACTTGCGCGCTTTCGCGGCCTGCCCGCCGCACATTCATTTTTTTCAAAGGTGCCCGCCATGCCTTGGCTGCAAGTCCGTCTCGCCATCAGCCCAGAACAAGCCGAAACCTACGAAGACGCGTTCCTCGAAGTGGGTGCCGTGTCGGTGACCTTCATGGACGCCGAAGACCAGCCGATCTTCGAGCCGGAACTCAATACCACGCCGCTGTGGTCCCACACCCACTTGCTGGCCCTGTTCGAAGACGGCACCGACGCCGCTGCCGTTCTGGCCCATATGGAACTGCTCACCGGCAGCCCGCTACCCGAGCATCACAGCGAAGTCATCGAAGACCAGGACTGGGAACGCAGTTGGATGGATAACTTCCAGCCCATGCGCTTCGGCCAGCGCTTGTGGATCGTGCCAAGCTGGCACGCTGCTCCTGAGCCAAACGCCGTCAACCTGCTGCTGGACCCGGGCCTTGCGTTCGGTACCGGCACGCACCCGACCACTGCCCTGTGCCTGGAATGGCTGGACGGCCAGGACCTGACCGACAGCAACGTACTGGACTTCGGCTGCGGCTCGGGGATCCTGGCCATCGCCGCCCTGCTGCTGGGCGCCAAGGAGGCCGTGGGCACCGATATCGACGTGCAGGCCCTGGAAGCCTCCCGCGATAACGCCGGGCGCAACAACATTGCCGAGGGCAAATTCCCACTCTACCTGCCTGAGGACCTGCCCCAGGTTCAGGCCGATGTGCTGGTGGCCAATATCCTCGCCGGGCCACTGGTGTCGCTGGCGCCGCAACTGTCGAGCCTGGTCAAGCCGGGCGGGCGCCTGGCGCTGTCGGGCATCCTCGCCGAGCAAGGTGAAGACGTGGCTGCGGCCTACGCCAAGGACTTCGAGCTGGACCCGATCGCCAACCGTGATGGCTGGGTACGCATCAGCGGTCGTCGGCGCTAGAATGAGCGCTTGCCTGAATCGGATGGCCGCATGACCGACAGTTTCGTCACCCAGTGCCCACATTGCCAATCGCGTTTTCGCGTCAACCACGCTCAGCTGAGCGTGGCTCGCGGCGTGGTGCGTTGCGGCTCGTGCCTGCAAGTATTCAACGCCGCTCGCCAGTTGCTGGAGCAACGGGCCCAGGCGTCTGCGCCGGAGCCTGAAGTGCCGACCACCGCCGAGCCGGCCGCCGAACCGACTGTCGAAATGCCTCCCCCGCCACCGCGGGCCATCAGCCAGAAGCAGTGGACGGCCGAAGAGCTGGACCTGGATAACCTGGACAAGGAACTGGCCAGGCTGGAACGTCGCGAGATCCAGCACACCCAGGCAGTGGGCGCAGAACGTCGCCAGCCAGGCGCCGACCGTCGGCAAAAGGAAGAGTCCTTCAGTGCCAGCCGCGACACGGTCAAGGCCGAGGAAGAAAAATGGGCGGCCAGCCTGTTCAGTGAGCCACCCGAAGAGCGTGCACAGGCACCAGAAGAAGAGCCCGAGCCGGTTAAGGCACCTGCGTCCAAACAGCGCACCGAACCGTCCATGTCTGCCCACGTCGACGAACTCGATGACGAACCAGCTCTGCACGCCACTACCGTGGATGACGACCTCGACCCGCCGCTGACACCCACCCGCGACGAGCACGATGAGCCTGAACCCGAAGACCGCGCGTTCGCGCGACGCAAGCGCGCGCGAACGGAGGCCGGTGTACACGATGAGTTGCTCCAGGACCTGGAAGACGACCCCCTGCACCTGTATGCGCAGAAGCGTCCGTCAGGCTGGGGTCGCCGTCTGCTCTGGATATTGTTGGTCGTACTCGCCGCCGCCGGCCTGGCCGGCCAGTACATCGCCTACCAGTTCGACGACCTGGCCCGCCAGGACGCCTATCGCCCGTGGTTCCAGACGCTATGCCCGAAACTGGGGTGCACCGTGCCATCGCGGGTCGACATTACCCATATCAAGAGCAGCAACCTGGTGGTGCGCAGCCACCCCGAGTTCGCCGGGGCACTGGTGGTAGATGCCATCCTCTATAACCGCGCGACCTTCTCCCAGCCCTTCCCACTGCTGGAGCTGCGCTTTGCGGACTTGAACGGCGGCCTGATTGCCAGTCGTCGCTTCAAGCCCGCCGAATACCTGAGCGGCGAGTTGGCCGGCGTGAGCGAAATGCCCTCGCAGACGCCGATCCACATCTCCCTGGATATCCTGGACCCCGGCAACAAAGCCGTGAATTACAGCCTGAGCTTCCATTCACCCGAGTGAAACGGCGCGCCCACCGAGGTTTGACGGCGGATTATTGACTTGGCCATCGTCAACCAAACCGATGGCGATAAAAAAATAACTGTTCAGATTTTATCCAATTCAGCCTTTAACCCGTCATCGAGAGCGGGTATCATGCCAACCCTTTTTCGAACTCTAATGATCCGGCCCCACAACAGGGAAGTCCTATGTCGGCGGTACGCATCGGCCCATACACATTGCAGAACGGCTTGATCCTCGCCCCGATGGCGGGTGTCACCGACCAGCCCTTTCGTCAGCTGTGCAAGCGTTTGGGCGCGGGTCTAGTAGTCTCTGAAATGGTTACCAGCGACATGAGTTTGTGGAACACCCGCAAGTCGCGGATGCGCATGATCCACGAAGGTGATCCCGAGCCACGCTCGGTGCAGATCGCCGGTGGCGATGCGCAGATGCTGGCGGATGCAGCCCGGGCCAATGTGGAGCTGGGTGCACAGATCATCGATATCAACATGGGCTGCCCGGCCAAAAAGGTCTGCAACAAGGCCGCCGGTTCCGCGCTGTTGAAAGATGAGCAGTTGGTCGCCGAGATCCTGCAGGCCGTTGTCGGCGCAGTAGATGTACCGGTGACCCTGAAGATTCGTACCGGTTGGGACCGGGACAACAAGAATGGCCTGACGGTGGCGAAGATCGCTGAACAGGCTGGTATTGCAGCGCTGGCGGTGCATGGCCGCACCCGCGCCGACCTTTACACCGGTGAAGCCGAGTACGACACCATTGCCGCGATCAAGCAGGCCGTGTCGATGCCCGTCTTTGCCAATGGCGACATCGACAGTGCCGAGAAAGCCCGGCGCGTGCTGCACGCGACCGGTGCCGATGGTTTGTTGATTGGCCGGGCCGCCCAGGGGCGGCCGTGGATTTTTCGTGAAATCGAGCATTTCCTGCGTACTGGTGAAGTCTTGCCGGCACCAGAGTTGGTCGAGGTGGAACGTATTCTGCTAGAGCATCTGGCCGCCCTGCACGCCTTCTATGGGGACGTGATGGGAGTACGCATTGCTCGCAAGCATGTCGGCTGGTATCTCGCCACCTTGCCGGGCGCCAAGGAATTCCGCGCTCAGTTCAATCGTTTGGATGAAACGCAGGCACAGGTCGCCACCGTTCGTGAGTTCTTCGCCGGACGCGACAAGAGCCTGGGAACAGGGGATGGAGAAGGGGTGGCCGCATGACGATGATGACCGAGACTTTAGTGAGTGGAACAACACCCGTGAGCGACAACGTCAATTTGAAACAGCACCTCAACACGCCTAGCGAAGAAGGCCAGACCCTTCGCGGGAGTGTCGAGAAGGCGCTGCACAATTATTTCGCCCACCTTGAGGGCGCTTCCGTCACGGATGTGTACAACCTGGTGCTCTCCGAAGTCGAGGCGCCCTTGCTCGAAAGCGTGATGAACTACGTCAAGGGCAACCAGACCAAAGCCAGTGAGCTGCTGGGCCTCAACCGTGGCACCTTGCGCAAAAAGCTCAAGCAGTACGATTTGCTGTAAGCATTCAATCAAACCAGAAAGGCGCCCGCGTAAAACCGGTCGCCTTTTTTGCTGACTTCCTTTGCTTTTGATGGAAATTGAGATGACCGACCAGACCACCCGCCTGCCGATCCGCCGTGCCTTGATCAGTGTTTCCGACAAGACCGGGATCCTTGAATTTGCCCGGGAGCTGGAAGCCCTGGGTGTGGAAATCCTCTCCACGGGCGGGACCTTCAAACTGCTGCAGGACAACGGCGTGGCCGCAGTGGAAGTCGCGGACTACACCGGTTTCGCAGAAATGATGGACGGTCGCGTCAAGACCCTGCACCCGAAAATCCACGGCGGCATCCTCGGCCGTCGCGGCATCGACGACGCCATCATGACCGAGCACGGCATCAAGCCGATCGACCTGGTGGCCGTTAACCTCTACCCGTTCGAAGCCACCATCAACAAGCCAGGCTGCGACCTGCCGACCGCCATCGAAAACATCGATATCGGCGGCCCGACCATGGTGCGCTCGGCGGCCAAGAACCATAAAGACGTGGCCATCGTGGTCAACGCCAGTGACTACGCCAACGTCCTGGAAAACCTCAAGGCCGGTGGCCTGACCTACGCCCAGCGCTTCGACCTGATGCTCAAGGCGTTCGAACACACCGCCGCCTACGACGGCATGATCGCCAACTACATGGGCACCGTGAACCAGGCGGCTGACACCCTCAGCACCGAAGGCCGCAGCCAGTTCCCGCGCACCTTCAACAGCCAGTTCATCAAGGCCCAGGAAATGCGCTACGGCGAGAACCCGCACCAGAGCGCGGCGTTCTACGTGGAAGCCAAGCCTGCCGAAGTGGGCATTGCCACCGCGACCCAACTGCAAGGCAAAGAACTTTCCTACAACAACGTGGCCGATACCGACGCCGCGCTGGAATGCGTGAAGAGCTTCGTCAAACCGGCCTGCGTGATCGTCAAGCACGCCAACCCGTGCGGCGTGGCCGTCAGCCCGGACGCTGAAGGCGGTATCCGCCAGGCGTACGAACTGGCCTACGCCACCGACACCGAATCCGCATTCGGCGGCATCATTGCCTTCAACCGCGAACTGGATGCCGAGACCGCCAAGGCCATCGTCGAGCGCCAGTTCGTCGAAGTGATCATCGCCCCAAGCGTCAGCGAAGAAGCCCGCGCCATCGTCGCCGCCAAAGCCAACGTGCGCCTGCTGGCCTGTGGCGAGTGGTCGGCAGACCGCGCCGCGGCCTGGGACTACAAGCGCGTCAATGGCGGCCTGCTGGTACAGAGCCGCGACATCGGCATGATCGGCAGCCAGGACCTGAAAGTCGTGACCAAGCGCGCGCCGACCGAGCAAGAGATCAACGACCTGATCTTCGCCTGGAAAGTGGCCAAATACGTCAAGTCCAACGCCATCGTCTACGCCAAGAACCGCCAGACCATCGGTGTCGGCGCTGGTCAGATGAGTCGCGTGAACTCGGCGCGTATCGCCGCGATCAAGGCTGAGCACGCCGGTTTGCAGGTGGTGGGTTCGGTGATGGCTTCCGATGCATTCTTCCCGTTCCGTGACGGCCTGGACAACGCTGCAAAAGCCGGCGTGACCGCCGTGATCCAACCGGGCGGTTCGATGCGTGATGCAGAAGTCATCGCCGCCGCTGATGAAGCTGGCATTGCGATGGTCTTCACCGGCATGCGCCACTTCCGCCACTGATTGATCGTTCCCACGCTCCGCGTGGGAACGCAGCCAGGGACGCTCCGCGTCCCTCGGACGCAGAGCGTCCGTAGAGGCATTCCCACGCAGAGCGTGGGAACGATCATCCTAACGAGGTTTTTGAAATGAATGTTTTGATCATTGGCAGCGGTGGCCGTGAACACGCCCTGGCCTGGAAAGTAGCCCAGGACCCACGCGTGCAGAAAGTCTTCGTGGCCCCCGGCAACGCCGGCACCGCCATCGAAGCCAAGTGCCAAAACGTCGCCATCGACGTGCTGGCCCTGGAGCAACTGGCAGATTTTGCCGAGAAGAATGTTTCCCTGACCATCGTCGGCCCGGAAGTGCCACTGGTGGCAGGCGTCGTCGATCTGTTTCGCAGCCGTGGCCTGGACTGCTTCGGGCCTACCGCGGGCGCCGCCCAGCTGGAAGGCTCGAAAGCCTTCACCAAGGACTTCCTGGCTCGCCACAAGATCCCCACGGCCGACTACCAGAACTTCACCGAGATCGAGCCGGCCCTGGCTTACCTGCGTGAGAAAGGTGCACCGATCGTGATCAAGGCCGATGGCCTGGCTGCCGGTAAAGGCGTGATCGTCGCCATGACCCTGCAGGAAGCCGAAGACGCCGTGCGCGACATGCTCGCCGGCAATGCCTTTGGTGACGCCGGCTCGCGGGTGGTCATCGAGGAATTCCTCGATGGCGAAGAAGCCAGCTTTATCGTGATGGTCGACGGCAAGAACGTATTGCCGATGGCCACCAGCCAGGACCACAAGCGCGTCGGCAACGGCGACAGCGGCCCGAACACCGGCGGCATGGGTGCCTACTCCCCGGCACCCGTCGTAACCGCCGACGTGCACCAGCGCGTCATGGACCTGGTGATCTGGCCAACCGTGCGCGGCATGGCGGATGAAGGCAACGTATACACCGGTTTCCTCTATGCCGGCCTGATGATCGACAAAGCAGGTAACCCCAAAGTCATCGAGTTCAACTGCCGCTTCGGCGATCCGGAAACCCAACCGGTGATGCTGCGTCTGCAATCGAGCCTGGTGCTGCTGGTGGAAGCCGCCCTCGCCCAGGCCCTGGACAAGGTCGAAGCGCAGTGGGACCCACGTCCTAGTGTTGGGATTGTGCTGGCGGCCGGTGGCTACCCTGCCGACTACGCCAAGGGCGATGTGATCGAAGGCCTCGACGCCGCCGCTGCGCTGGAAGGCAAGGTGTTCCATGCGGGCACCGCGCTCAAGGACGGCAAAGTTGTAACCGCCGGTGGCCGCGTATTGTGCGCCACCGCGATGGGTGCCAGTGTCGATGCCGCGCAACAACAGGCCTACAAACTGGCGGCGAAAATCGACTGGAAAGGCTGCTTCTACCGCACCGACATTGGCTACCGTGCCATTGCCCGCGAACGTGGTGAGAACAACTGAGCAGCTACACTTGCAGTAGCTATCCGTTCGGTTAGGTAAGGGCCTTTGGCCCTTGCCGTACCCTGTCGCCCCGCGCATAGTTAACCCGTGCATCCACCTACCGAAGGGATTTCGCCGTGCGCTGGCTCAGGATCGCCATAGGTTTCACAATCAGTCTACTGACCCTGCTCTGCTTGCTACCGGCCCAGGCCGCCGCACAAGGCAGTGGCTGGGCGGTATTGCTTGATGAACAGGCCGACCTGCAACTGAGCGACATCCGTTCCGCCCGCTATACCAATCAATTCAGCCCCATCGAACTGGACCGGATCACTGCCGCGCAGCCGGACGGTGCGTTGTGGGTGCGCTTCAGGCTGCAACCCGGCAAGCACGAACAAGTGCTGCGGGTGTTTGCCCCGGACCTGTCCAGCCTGAGCCTGTACGTACTGGACGGCGACACCCTGGTGGAGCAGCAAATCACCGGCACTCGCCAACCCCAGGCTGAGCGCCCGTTGCCCAGCAGTGACTTCATGTTACCGATGCCCCAGAGCCCGCGGCCCCTGGAGGTGTATTTGCGCCTGGTCTCGGAACACGAACTGCGCCCTTACATCACCCTGGAACCGGCGGTGCTGGCCGCTGCCAACCAGAACCAGACATTGATCTACGGTCTGCTGTTCGGCGTGCTGTCGATGCTGATCCTGCACAACCTCACGCGATTCGCCTACCACCGCTCGCGCAGTAGCCTGTGGCTGGCCGCGTGCGAATTCCTGTTGATGCTCAGCCTGGCGCTACTGCTCAACCTGGTGGGGCCGTGGCTGCCGAACTGGCACGCGATCCAGACCCCTGGCGCCTACCTGGCCCTACTGCTGACCGCACCCTGCGGGTTGATGTTTGCCTACCGCTTTTTCATGCCACTGGGCCCGCACCCGCTGAATAAAGTGTTGATGGCGGACATCCTGCTGATCGTCCTGTGCGGCTTGCTGTTGTTGTTCGTCAACACCTTGCCGCTGAACATCATCACCTATGCCCTGGTCGCGCTGGCGGGCCTGAGCATGCTGTTCGTCTCGGCCTATCATTGGCAAAAAGGCTACCGCCCGGCGCGCTTGTTCGTGGCGGCCATGGTGGTGTTCAACATCGGCACGCTGATCATCCTGCCCGCCCTGCTCGGCCTCACCCTGGTGGCGCCACAAGGCCTGATCGTCACCCTGCTGAGCTTTATCTGCCTCAGCGGCCTGCTGATGAGCCTGGCCCTCGGCGAGCGCCAGCGCGCCATTGTCGAAACCCGCTTCAGCCTGAGCCGCGACCTGGCGGCCAGCAACGCCGAAATCGCCGCCAAGGCCGAGTTCCTGGCGAAGATCAGCCACGAAATCCGCACGCCCATGAACGGTGTGCTGGGCATGACCGAGTTACTGCTGGGCACGCCGTTGTCGGTGAAGCAACGCGACTATGTGCAGACCATCCACAGCGCCGGTAACGAGTTGCTCACCCTGATCAACGAAATTCTCGACATTTCCAAGCTCGAATCCGGTCAGATCGAACTGGATGATGTGCAGTTCGACCTCAATGCATTGATCGACGACTGCCTGAGCATCTTCCGCGCCAAGGCCGAGCAGCAGAATGTCGAGCTGATCAGCTTTATCCAGCCTCAGGTGCCACGGGTGATCAGCGGTGATCCGACGCGGCTGCGCCAGGCGCTGCTGAGCCTTTTGGAAAACGCCCTGCACAAAACCGATGAAGGCGAAGTGCTGATCGTCGTCGCCCTGGATGAGCGCAGCCCCAAGCCACGCCTGCGCATTGCCGTGCAAGACAGCGGCGTGCCTATGGAAGCCGCCGAACGCGACGCCCTGCTGCACAGCGAACTGCACAGCAAGAACTTCCTCTCGGCGACGCGTTTGAGCGGCCACCTGGGCCTGGTCATTGCCCGCCAATTGATCCTGTTGATGAACGGCGAGTTCGGCATCAAAAGCGGCAGTCACCAGGGCAGCACCCTGTGGCTGACCCTGCCCCTGGACCCGGAACGCCTGGAGCATCCGACCAGCGACCTCGACGGCCCGCTCAAGGACGCCCGCGTACTGGTAGTGGACGATAACGACACCTGCCGCAAAGTGCTGGTTCAGCAGTGCACGGCCTGGGGCCTGAACGTCAGCGCCGCGCCTTCGGGCAAGGAGGCCCTGGCGCTGCTGCGTACCAAAGCGCACCTGCGTGATTACTTCGACGTGGTGCTGCTGGACCAGAATATGCCCGGCATGACCGGCATGCAACTGGCGGCGAAGATCAAGGAAGATCCGAGCCTGAACCACGACATACTGCTGATCATGCTCACCGGCATCAGTAACGCGCCGAGCAAGATCATTGCGCGCAACTGTGGGATCAAGCGCATTCTCGCCAAGCCAGTGGCGGGTTATACCCTCAAGACCACCCTGGCCGATGAGCTGACCCAGCGCAGCAAAGGCGCCCTCGTTGCACGCCCGGCCCCCAGCGCACCGGCAGCCATTACCGTGCCCAGCGATTTCCGCATCCTGGTAGCCGAAGACAACAGCATCTCCACCAAAGTGATTCGCGGCATGCTCGGCAAGCTCAACCTCAACCCGGACACCGCCAGCAACGGCGAAGAAGCGCTGCAGGCAATGAAAGCCCAGCGTTATGACCTGGTATTGATGGACTGTGAGATGCCGATCCTCGATGGTTTCTCCGCCACGCAGCAACTGCGGGCGTGGGAAATCAGCCATCAACGCGTGCGCACGCCGGTGGTGGCGCTTACCGCGCATATCCTGTCGGAACACAAAGAACGCGCACGCCAGGCGGGCATGGACGGGCATATGGCCAAGCCGGTGGAACTGTCGCAACTGCGCGAGCTGGTGGACTACTGGGTGGCGCAGCGCCAACAGCGCCCTGAGCACAGCACCCTTTCCTGATGATCGTTCCCACGCTCCGCGTGGCAACGCCGCCCGGTAAGCTCCGCGTCCTGCTTGAACGCGACGCAGAGCGTCACTGGATGCATTCCCACGCAGAGCATGGGAACGATCAGCAGAGCGCGGGAACGATCAGCCAGCTCCCACATTTGATCTGTGTCGGATAGACTCCTCCACACTTTCCCCGCCCGCGAGCCGCCCCCATGCTCCATGTGTTGTTCAGCGTTTACCTGAAGATGCTGGTGCTCTACAGCCCGTTCTTTGTGCTGTCCTGCTTTATCAGCCTGACCCGTGGCTACTCCAGCAAGGAGCGTCGGCGCCTGGCGTGGAAAGTTGCACTGGCCACCCTGGTATCGAGCGTGTTGCTCTACCTGTTCGGTCGGGTAATTTTCAGCGTGTTCGGCATTACCGTGGATGCGTTCCGTATCGGCGCCGGCAGCGTGTTGTTTATCTCCGCATTAGGCATGGCTCAGGGCAAGTCGGCGGTGCAGACCGACAACGTGCAGCAGGACGTGACCATCGTGCCGCTGACCATCCCGCTCACCGTCGGCCCCGGCACCATTGGCGCCTTACTGGTGATGGGCGTCAGCCAACCGCACTGGGACGATAAGCTCACCGCCATCCTCAGTATTGCCCTGGCCAGCCTGACAGTGGGCGTGGTGCTGTACCTGTCCAACCGTATCGAACGCATTCTCGGCGACCAGGGCTTGCAGATTGTCAGCCGGTTGATGGGCCTGTTCGTCTGCGCCCTGGCCGCGCAAATCATTTTTACCGGGGTACGCGGCTACCTGGTGCCCTAGATCCGGTATTTGGCGATAGCCATTTCCACTTTGTCACCGGCGCTTTCGCGCATCAGTTGGATGGTTTTCTCGTTGACCATCGAGGTACTGAGCACCAGGCAAGTCTGCCCGCTGAAGGCCTCGAACGAGGAGCTGTCCCACTCCAGGAAGGGCAGGCCCACCTGTTTATCCACACCATGGGTGCTGTAGGTCACCAGCACCATGATCAACTCGCCGTCTGTTTCAGCGCAGGAGGCCAGGCCGAAATCGCCGCCCTCACGCACCGCGCAATTGCGCTTGAACAGCTCGAAAGACGCTGGCTGGCGCTTCAGTGTGTCCAGCGCATCGGCGGCCAGCTTTGGCAATGCGCTGAGCAGTGGCCCGGACAGCGCCGTCGACGTCAGCATCGAGGCGATGATATTCAGCGCCGCCAGTTGCACCGTCAGGCCCTTGCCCGCACGCGAGACTCGCTCAAAGCGACTGCGCAGCGGCAGCCACCCCAGGCTGACCATCACCTTGATAAATTCCTCGTACCACGCCTCGCTGCCTCGCTGGACGTTCAGCACATCGCTCACATAACTGCTGGCCAGCAGATAGCTTTTGCGCACGTATTCCCGATTCAACGCCGACAAGCCTTCGGCAAACGAAATCACGCCATTGTTGACCACGGCCGCATTGCAATCATCCTCGCTATCCAACACTGCCGTGGCCTGCCTGGCAGGTGCGCCCGGTAACTTGTAGGCGGCAATCAACTTGCGCCTTTTTTTGCTGTTGATCCTTTTGTGACGTCGCTCCATTTTCTGTTCTCCACAAGCACCCCACATGGGGCTTGCTTCCACACTAGTCCAGGGAGCGGCGGGGTTTCCATGCGACAAACATCCCTTGGCCTGCCCCGCCCAAAACCAGCGTCCAGCAATGACAAGGCGCGGCGGGCAGGCGTGCGGTTTTCATCGCATAAAAAAGAAAAAGCTCCGAACAACGCCAGGGGAATCCCTGGGATATTCGGAGCTTTCCGGCAGCCAACGGGGCTGTTTCAGGAGTTGGGTTTGTTGCCATACCAACGTGGCGTGTACACCCACTCGCCGCCACCCGCACGCGGGAACACACAAGTGGTGGATGAACCGATCAGTACCATGGTGCGCATGTCCACCTGCTCGGGCGTCAGTTGCCCCAAGGTGGTGACGCGCAGTGTCTGGCCTGGGCGGCCGATGTCACGGCCCAGCACCACTGGCGTCTGTGGCGTGCGATGCAGCGCGACGATTTCCAGGGCGCGCCCCAGTTGCCAAGGCCGCGACCGCGAGATCGGGTTGTAGAACGCCAAGGCCAGGTCGGCCTGGGAAGCCAGGTCCAGGCGTTTTTCGATGATAGACCAAGGCTTGAGGTTATCCGACAGCGACATCACACAGAAGTCATGCCCAAGCGGCGCGCCTGCCTGGGCGGCGGTGGCCAGCGAGGCGGAGACCCCTGGCAGGATTTCCAGGTCGACCTGATGCCAGGCCGGCTCGCTGGACTCGTGCAGCGCCTCGATCACCGCCGCGGCCATGGCGAATACACCCGGGTCACCAGAGGACACCACCACCACCGAGCGGCCTTGCGCAGCTAGCTCGAAGGCGTGGCGGGCGCGCTGCATTTCTTCGCGGTTGTCGGTGCAGTGTTGCACTTGATCGTCACGGAATGGCCCGGCCATGCGCACGTAGGTTTCATAGCCCAGCACATCGGTGCAACGCGCCAGTTCCGCCTTCACCGCCGGCACCATCAGTTCTGCGGCGCCGGGGCCCAGGCCAATCACCGCCAGCCGCCCGCGCGGGCGCCCAACCTGTGACAGGTCCAAGGGCTGCTCGGCCACGGTAATACTGATGTCCGCAACGGGTGTCAGCGCGGCAAAGCGCAACGGTACACCCAAGGCCGACGCG
This sequence comes from Pseudomonas sp. FSL W5-0203, assembly GCF_001896155.1. Classification (NCBI taxonomy): domain Bacteria; kingdom Pseudomonadati; phylum Pseudomonadota; class Gammaproteobacteria; order Pseudomonadales; family Pseudomonadaceae; genus Pseudomonas; species Pseudomonas sp. FSL W5-0203. The sequence continues at coordinate 85,162 of NZ_MPOR01000014.1, read as the reverse complement.
GCCTCATGCAAGGACGCGTCAGCCATCTGCAGGTCGCTGGCCAGCAAGCAGGCCAGGGATTGCACGGCCACGCCCGCCTCCTGCAACGCCGTGCGCACACGCTCGGCCAATTGCGCACCCGGCCGGCAGGTAACGTAGACATTCTGCGGGTAAATCAGCAACTCGTTGGCTGTCGGTGTGCGCTCGGCACTGCCTACATGAATCGCCAGGCGCGCTTGTTGATCCTGAGGCAGGTTAGCCTCCTCCAGCCATGGCGCCGTGCCTTCGATGCGCACGCTTTCGCCGGCCAGAAGGTCGGAGACAAAGCGTTTGCCCAACTCGATGTCGGCCAGTTGATAACCCGCTGGCGGGTTGAGCAGGCAGGTGCCAAAACGCAACTCGCCGCTGGTGGTGATGGCGGCAGACACGCCAAGTGCTGCGCCAATGTCGCGCGCCATCAGGTTCACGCCACCCAGGCCACCGAGCAACGGCACCACCGCGCTGCCGTCTTCGGCCACGGCCAGCACGGCGGGCTCTTCGCCCTTTTCCAGCAGCAACGGCGCCAGGGTGCGGATCACAATGCCCGCGGCGCACAGGGCAATCAGTGGCGTGCCCTGCTGATAAAGCTGACGCAAGGTCGCGCCGAATTCGCTGTAGGTGCGGTCTGCACCTTCAACCCGTGTGGCCAAACCGTGGATCAACGCGCCGGGGTAAACCTGCTGAAGCTTGCGCGCAGTCGTCAGGCTGCCCTGGCCCAGAATCACAATCGCCGGGGTCATCAACCTTGCCACCGTTCACCGGGCACGATGATCAGTGAGAAATACGGCGACGACATCGGCTCCACCTGATCCAGCGGCACGATCTTCTGGTTGGCCATGGTCGCGCGTTCGACGTACAACGCCCGCTCGGCCAGACCCAGTTCTTCCAACACCTGGCGCACTTTCGGAAAGTTGCGCCCCAGCTTCATGATCACTGCGGCATCGGCATCCGCCAAGCGGCGCTTGAGGTCCTTGTGGGGCAACACGCCCGAGAGCACCGACAAGCTCTGGTTGCGATACACCAACGGCGCGCCGAGTACCGAGGCACCACCGAGCATCGAGCACACGCCTGGAATCACCTCGGCGTCGTAGCGCTCGGCCAGGCGGTCATGCAGGTACATGTAGGAGCCGTAGAAAAACGGGTCACCTTCGCAGATCACCGCCACGTCGCGGCCCGCGTCCAGGTGCGCGGCCACGTCGAGGCTGGCGTTGTCGTAGAAGTCGCTGATCACTTGCTCGTAGGACAGCGGCGCGGGCAGCGCCTCGGTGGTCACCGGGTACACCAGCGGCATCAGGGTCTGTTGCGGCACCAGGTGGTCCTCGATGATGCCGAAGGCGTTGCCCTTCTTGCCCTTGGCCACGAAGTACGCCACCACCGGCGATTCACGCAGCAAGCGCAGAGCCTTGACGGTGATCAGTTCCGGGTCGCCGGGGCCTACGCCCAGGCCAAGCAAACGTCCGCGCACCTGCATTATTCGACCTCCGTGGCCAGGGCATTGACGGCGGCGGCAGCCATGGCGCTGCCGCCCAGGCGACCTTGCATGATCACGAACGGCACCCCACGGCTGTCAGCGGCGAGCATGGCCTTGGATTCGGCGGCGCCGACAAAACCCACCGGGAAACCGAGGATCAACGCCGGTTTCGGCGCGCCGGCGTCGAGCATTTCCAGCAGGTAGAACAACGCGGTCGGCGCGTTGCCGATCACCACCACACTGCCCTCAAGGTACGGGCGCCACAGCTCAAGGGCGGCGGCGGAACGGGTGTTGCCCAGCTCCCGCGCCAGCTCCGGCACGCTGTCGTCACGCAGGGTGCAGATCACCTGATTATTGGCCGGCAGGCGTGTGCGAGTCACGCCTTCGGAGACCATCCGCGCATCGCACAGAATCGGCGCGCCAGCGGCCAACGCGTCACGCCCGGCCTTGCCGGCCCCTTCGGAGAATTGCAGGCCGTCGATGGCTTCGACCATGCCGCACGCATGAATCACCCGCACCGCGAGTTTTTCCAAATCAGCCGGGATGCGGTCCAACTTGGCTTCCGCGCGAATAATGGCGAAGGAGTTGCGATAGATCTCCTGACCGTCGCGGATGTAATCAATCATCGGTGTTGCTCCGTGGACGAGCGCACAACAGGGCGCCCGCCGCTTCAATGGAAAGAGTGCGCGCGTGCAGCCGGCCAAAACCAGGCTGGGCTGCATCGCGAAAATAGAGGTCGTAGTGGCCGGGGCTCACCGCCAGCAAGGTGACTGGCGCGGTGTGCGCGGCAGCACAGGAGCGCGGGCAGCCGGACAGATGCACCTCAACGCCCGATTGCAGAGCGGCCAGTTGCACGGCGTCAGCCTTGGTGTCGGCCAGGCCTTTTGCGCAGCCGCTGGAACCGGTGCAGGCAATCATGCGCGCCAGCGGGTGGCCGAGCGAGCAGATAAAGCCCAGTTGCGCCAGGCGCTCGGTCACGGCGTGAGGCTTTTCGACGTTGGGCACCAGCACACCTTGCCAGGGGGTGAAGCGCAAGGTGCCGTCCCCATAGTCGCTGGCCAGTTGTGCGGCGCCCTTGAGCATCGTCGGGTCCAGGCGGCCCAAGGGCGCGAGGGCGGCGACGTAGAACTGATTCTTTTGCACTTGTGGATAAGTGCCCACCTGGAGCGACGCGTCGCTGGGCGGGCGTGTGAAGCCGTCGGCTGGCAGCAACGGCAAGCGCAAATGGCTCAATACGTTATCCACAGGCAAATGACGCATACGCGTTTGCTCTGGGGTGGCGAGGTCCAGAAAGGCTTCCAGCACAGCCACTACCAACTCAAGGCCTTGGCCCAATGGCACGGCGGCCAGGGGCGCATCCAGGCCCGGACAGCCGGCCAGGCCGAACGCGAGCAGGGTTTCGCCGTGGCGTACGAAGGCCGATAACCACAGGTCGTGGTGATGTTCGAGCATCGCCAGGTCCTCGCCACCATCGAGTTGCACCGCGAACTTGGCCGACAATTCATGGAAACGCGGATGGTTCTCCAGAGTGGCGAGGATCTGTGCGGCCAGCGGGCGGGTGTCGAACAGCATCTGCGGGTCGATGCCGGCGCTGGGGCTGAGCATCAGGTTGCGCACGTCGTCACCGCCCGCGTTGCTGGGGCCCAGGCCCGCCGCCAGCAGCCGGGCGATCAACGCCTCCTGCTCGGCGCCGATGCCGCGGATCTGCAGGTTGGCGCGGTTGGTCGCCTCGATCACCCCGCCCGCATACGCCTGGGCCGCGTCCGCCACGGCGTGGGCCTGGGCGGCAGTGATCGCGCCGCCCGCCAATTTGACTCGGCAAATGCCACCGTCCAACGCCTGCACAATACGCAGCAACCCCGGACAAGCCGAGGGGCGCAAGGTATTCACAGCGGGCGTTGGGTTCACGGGGCTACCGGTTGATGGGCAAAGGCGCGGTATTATGCCTGCTTTGTCCGGCGGCATGAAAAGCCTGCCCGTCGGATGTCGTTCAAGGAATTGATATGTCGCCCTGGCTGACGGTTGTAGGCATCGGTGAAGACGGCTTCAAAGGCCTGGGCAGGAATGCCCGGCATGCCTTGCTGCGCGCCACGCGGATTATAGGTGCTCAGCGCCAGTTGGACCTGCTGCCGCAATGTATTGGTGGCGAGCGCCAGCTGTGGCCGAGCCCGTTTTCCCTGGAGCCGGTGTTGTCGCGGCGTGGAGAGCCTGTGTGCGTATTGGCCAGTGGCGACCCGATGTTCTATGGCGTCGGCGCCAGCCTGGCCCGGCAAGTGGCGGCTGAGGAGTTGACGATTTTGCCCGCGCCCTCGTCGGTATCCCTGGCGGCGGCGCGCGTGGGCTGGCCGTTGCAGGAGGTGGTGACATTGTCGGTAGTGGCGCGGCCATTGGCGGCAATCAACGCGCATTTGGCCAGTGGTGTGCGCTTGTTGGTACTGAGCAATGATGGCAGCAGTCCCGCCTTGATTGCTGCGTTGTTAACCGAGCGCGGTTTTGGCCCCAGCCGCATCAGTGTGTTTGAACACCTGGGCGGCCCGGCTGAACGGCGTATCGACGGGCACGCGCAAGCGTGGGAGCACACCGCGGTTGCTGATTTGAACCTGGTCGCCATCGACTGCCTGGCGGATGCGAACGCACCGCGTCTGTCGCGTCTTGCCGGCTTGCCGGACTCAGCCTTCAAACACGATGGCCAACTGACCAAGCGCGATGTGCGCGCCATGACCCTCGCCCGCCTCGCGCCCATGCCGGGCGAACTGTTATGGGACGTGGGCGCGGGCAGTGGCTCCATCGGTATTGAATGGATGCGCACCCATCCCAGCTGTCGTGCCTTGGCGATTGAAGCCGACACCGGCCGCCAAGGCCTGATCGAACACAACCGCGACGCCCTCGGGGTGCCCGGTCTGCAACTGATTCGCGGCAAGGCGCCGGAGGCGTTAAGCGGCCTGGAAACACCAGACGCCATCTTCATCGGCGGCGGCGTCACCCGCGACGGCGTGCTCGATACCTGCTGGCAACACCTGCGCCCCGGTGGCCGCCTGGTTGCCAATGCCGTGACCCTGCAAAGCGAAATGACCTTGATGAACTGGCGTGCCGAGCATGGCGGCGAACTGACCCGCATCCATGTGGCCCAGGCGCAGCCCTTGGGCGAGTTCGATACCTGGCGCCAGGCGCTGCCGATCACGTTGCTGGAAGTGATCAAGCCGCTATGAAAAGGATTCTATTACTGGGCGGGGTCACGGAAGCGCTGGCCATCGCCCGCACCTTGGGGCCTGAACACGTCTACAGCCTGGCCGGCGTGGGCCGCGTACCCACCGACCTCACCTGCCAGGTGCGGGTCGGCGGCTACGGCGGTAGTGAAGGCCTGGCGCAGTTTGTACGTGCCGAACGCATCAGCCTGATCCTTGATGCTACGCACCCGTATGCGGCGCAGATCAGCCGCAACGCGGCCGAGGCTGCAAGGGCATGCGGCGTACCTTGCTGGGCATTGCGACGCCCGGCGTGGCAGCCGCAGCCGGGGGATGACTGGCGAGAGGTCGCCGACTGGGCCGAACTGGTCGAAGCGCTCAAACCCTTCAAGCGCCCGCTGTTCACCTTGGGTCGCGAACCCTTGCAGCACCTCGACGAAATCCCCGCCGACCAGTTCTGGACATTGCGCGCGCTGGATGTGTATCCGGGCAACAAGCGCTGTGAAGTGATCGGCGCACGCGGGCCGTTCCTCATCGAGGACGAGCGGGCGTTATTAGAAGAACGGCGAATTGATGTGCTGATCAGCAAGAACAGCGGCAGCACCGCCACCGAGCCGAAGCTGGAAGTGGCGCGTGAGCGTGGGGTGCCGGTGTTGGTGTTGAAGCGGCCGATGTTGGCTCAAGTAGATAGGGAATTCCTGTCGTCTGAAGAAACACTCAGCGCGTTGGCAAACTTCACTCGATGAGTCAGGATCGCTCGCTTGCTTGATTAGTAACCTATTTGTTACCTTCAGGACGGCTAATGATTGAGATCGAAGAATACCAACGCGACAACGATTCCAGTCCGTTCGATGAGTGGTTTTCATCCTTGAGTGTCCCAGCGGCAACTCGAGTTTCAACCGCTTTAGTTCGGCTTGAAACAGGCAACACCAGCAACATCAAGTGGTTCGATGGGCTAGGCGAATACCGTATCGACTGGGGACCCGGCTTGCGAATCTATTTGATACGAGAAGGACATCGATTAATCATCCTGTTCGGTGGTGGTGATAAGTCCAGTCAAAAGCGCGATATCAAGGTCGTAAAGTCGCTGATTAACGAGTATCAGCGTGACAAGAAATTGAAACAAAAGAGGTGACCAGCATGGCGCTTACCCGTAGCTACAAACACACCATCGCTGAACGTGCCCAGCGAGACCCTGCATTCGCCCAAGCGCTTCTCGACGAGGCCGCTACGCTATTTCTCAATGGCGAGCCGGAAATCTCTCGCGTGATCCTGCGTGATTTAGTCAACGCCACAGTAGGCTTTGAAGGCCTTGCGAAACAAACCGCCAAACCTAGTAAAAGCCTGCACCGAATGCTTTCGGCCAGCGGCAACCCCAGCATGGATAACCTTGCGGCGATTTTTGCCGTGATTAGAAAAGCCCTGGGTGTCGATATGCAGGTCCACGGCGTACCCGCTGCATAATTTGGGAGCGGGCTCGCTCGCGAAGGCAGTGTGTCGGCCAAAACATCCAGCGACTGACACACCGCTTTGCGAGCAAGCCCGCACACACTTTGGAATTGCGTTATCAAATGACGGTAGTAGATCAGCCAGCCAAGGCGCTAGCTCAATCAACTGCGCAACCATTGGCTGGAAAAAGCCCTATACCTGACTTGATCGTTCCCACGCTCCGCGTGGGAATGCATCCTGTGACGCTCCGCGTCACGGCTTTAAAAGCGGACGCAGAGCGTCCAACGCGGCATTCCCACGCAGAGCGTGGGAACGATCAGCCCGCCTGGTACGCTGCGTCCCTTCTGCAAAATTGGCAAGCGGCCGTTCTCGTCTATCCTCAAACCCACCACTGCGACACCAAACCACACCCGCCCTTTTTACTTATCCCCCCCGATCAGGCTAAATACCCGCCTGATCGTTTAACCCTACGGATTATCCGCCATGGCCCGTCAACGCTTTGCAATTGCCTGGATCGCCTGCCTTGCAGTGCTGTTCAATGCGTTTGCCATGCCGTTGGCCAGTGCGATGCAGCAGACGGATGACCCGATCAAGCGTCTGATGTGGGGCGGGTTCTGTTCGTCCAATGGCGCGAGCCTCAAGGCGATTGCCCTGGGCAAGCTGGAAATCCCGGCGCCGCCGGATGATCACTCGGCTATGCAGCATTGCTGGTGTTGCTCGGGTTCGGCGCCGTTGGTGGCGTTGCCAGGGCATGTGCCGCAGTTGTATGTGACGCGCTTCGAGGCGGTGCAGAGCCTGCCGCCGCGCTTATTGCGCAATCCCACCCCGCGCCAGCAATGGCCAAGCCTTAACCCCCGCGCCTCTCCAACGGTCTGAGCTTCTTCGCAAGTGAACTGCGTTTAGAACCGTTCTGGAGAACTGCCATGCTTAAATCTTCCCTGCTTCTGGCCGCGTTGCTGCTGCCGGTGTTCAGTGCTGCCAATGCCGATGACTACAAGGCCGGCGACTTGGAGGTCAGCAATCCCTGGTCCCAGGAATTGCCGCCGAATGCGCCCACCGTCGCGGCGTACTTTGTGATTCACAATACTGGGGAGACGGCAGATCGCCTGCTCAGTGCCGAGACGCCCTTGGCGGAGAAAGCCGAATTGCATGAGCACGTAATGCAAGGCGACCTGATGAAGATGCAACAGGTGCCCAACGTGGACGTACCAGCCAAGGGTGAACTGACCTTCGCGCCAATGGCCTATCACGTCATGCTGCTGGGCCTCAAGGACCGCAGCCTGCTCGCCGATGGCAAGCAATTCCCGCTGACCCTCACCTTCGAGAAAGCCGGCAAGGTCGAGGTGCAAGTGTCGGTGCATAAAGCGCCACCGATGGCTGGCCACGAGCATATGCACGCTCAGTAAGCCAACCTCGATGGGCGCTCCTCGCGCCAGGTTGTCTCCCCACTACCGCGTGAAGCGCGGCAGTTGGATCAGCCTGTTCGCCATGCTGATGATCTTTATCGGTCCGCTGATTTCCCAGGCGATGCCGATGGATCATCACGCCGGTATGTCCATGGAAATGCCCATGGATATGCCGAGCGACCACGGTGAATCCCATCACACCCAAGCTCCAGCCGAACACCACGCACTCTGGGCCAAGTGCGGCTATTGCGACCTGCTATTCAGCTGCCCGGCCCTGCCCGGCAGTGTGTCGTTCGTGGCCCTCGGCACCCCGCCGCCCGCCAACGCCCTCACACCCGCCACGCGCCTGGGCCATGCCCGGCAGAGCATCTTCCCCGGCGCCCGTAGCCGTGCGCCGCCCATCGTTTCGTAAGCCCTTCACAGCGTTACTTCACCCCGGCCGACTTTAGACAGACAGCCGCAGGCTGCTGGCCGTGTTGTTTACGATTGATTGATGGAATTTGTCATGTCCAGGTTTTCTGCTGACACCCGTTTGGGAAGTACTGCCCTGCTCACCGCCTTATGCGGCGCACTATTGGCTGCCCACGCTCACGCCGACGAGCATGAGCTGAGCCCCACCGTCATCACCGCGATCGCCCCTAGCTCACCGCTGACCGTGGTCACCAACCCCAAAGACCCGCGCCAACCGGTGCCCGCCAGCGATGGCGGCGACTACCTCAAGACCATCCCCGGCTTCGCCCTGGTGCGCAACGGCGGCACCAATGGCGATCCGGTGCTGCGCGGCATGTTCGGCTCGCGCCTGAATATCCTCACCAACGGCGGCATGATGCTCGGCGCCTGCCCGGGCCGCATGGATGCGCCAACTTCGTACATTTCGCCGGAAACCTACGACAAGCTCACCGTAATCAAAGGCCCGCAAACCGTGCTCTGGGGCCCGGGCGCGTCTGCCGGCACCATCCTGTTCGAGCGTGAGCCGGAGCAGTTCGGCGAGCTGGGCACACGGGTCAACGCCAGCGTATTGGCCGGCTCCAACGGGCGTTTCGACAAGGTCATCGATGCCGCTGCCGGCGGGCCATTGGGCTACGTGCGGGTGATCGGCAACCAGGCCCATGCCGACGACTACAAGGACGGCAACAACGACACCGTCGCCTCGCGCTATGACAAGTGGAACGGTGACGTGGCCGTGGGTTTCACGCCCGACGCCGACACCCTGCTGGAACTCACCGCCGGGCGTGGCGACGGCGAGGCGCGCTACGCCGGGCGCGGCATGGACGGCTCGCAGTTTCTGCGCGAAAGCCTGGGGCTGCGTTTCGAAAAGTCCAATATCGGTGAGGTGCTGGATAAGGTCGAGGCCCAGGTCTACTACAACTACGCCGATCATGTGATGGACAACTACAGCCTGCGTGTCCCTTCGGGCACCGGCATGATGGCGGGCCCCATGGCGTCCAACGTCGACCGCCGCACCCTTGGCGCACGCATCAAGGCCACCTGGCGCTGGGCGGATGTGCAATTGATCAGCGGCCTGGATGCGCAGACCAATGAACACCGTGCGCGCAGCAGCATGGGCATCGACACGTATAAGGATTTGCCGCGCAACAAGGACGCCAATTTCCACAACTACGGTGTGTTCGGCGAACTGACCTGGTACGCCGCCGACAACGATCGCCTGATCACCGGCGCGCGCTTGGACCGCGCCTCGGCCAAGGACTTCCGTCAACGCACCGGCTCGGGAATGATGTCGCGCCCGAACCCGACCGCCGGCGACACCCGCGCCGATACATTGCCCTCGGGCTTTGTGCGTTATGAGCACGACCTGGCGGACAGCCCCACCACGCTGTATGCCGGCCTGGGCCACGCGGAACGTTTCCCGGATTACTGGGAGCTGTTTTCCCCCAACACCGGCGCGGCCGGTTCGGTGAATGCCTTCGACGGCGTGAAGCCCGAGAAAACCACCCAGCTCGACTTCGGTGCCCAGTACAAGAGCGCCGACCTGGAAGCCTGGGTGTCGGGCTATGTCGGCCAGGTGCGCGACTTCATCCTGTTCGACTACAGGCCCGGCATGATGGGCACCACCTCCCAGGCGCGCAATGTGGACGCACGCATCATGGGCGGCGAAGTGGGCGCAGCGTACAAGCTGAGCCAACACTGGAAAGCCGACGCCAGCCTCGCCTATGCCTGGGGCAAGAACAGCAGCGACGGCAAGGCCCTGCCACAAATGCCACCGCTGGACACGCGCCTGGGCCTGACCTACAGCGAAGACGATTGGAGCGCTGGTGCGTTGTGGAGGGTGGTCGCGGCGCAACACCGTATCGACCCGAACAAAGGCAACGTGGTCGGCAAGGACTACGACAAGAGTGGCGGCTTCGGCGTGTTCTCGCTGAACGCGGCCTACCGCATCAACAAGCACTTCAAGGTCAGCACCGGCGTCGACAACTTGTTTGGCAAGGCCTACGCCGAGCATCTGAACCTGGCCGGTAACGCAGGCTTCGGTTACCCAGCCAACGACCCGCAGGCCATCAAGGAGCCGGGGCGTACGCTCTGGACCAAGGTAGACATGAGCTTCTAAAAGCATCGCAGGCAAGCCAGCTCCCACAGGTGCAATACAGTCCCCTGTGGGAGCTGGCTTGCCTGCGATGGCGGTGTAACAGACCAAGAAAAATCAAAAGCCTTATGCGGAGCACCCGATGACCACACAAAAAATTTCCTTCTACAATCTGGCCTGGCGCTGGCACTTTTACGCCGGCCTCTTCGTCGCCCCCTTCATGGTGCTGCTGGCCCTCACCGGCATCATCTACCTGTTCAAACCCCAGCTCGACCCGCTGATGTACGGCCATCTGCTCACCGTGCCCGCCGCCGAACACGCGCTGAGCGCCGACGAGCAACTGCAGCGCGCCCAGGCCGCCTACCCCCACGCCGCGATCAGCAAATACCTGCCCCCTGCCGACGCCACTCGCAGCGCGCAGTTCGTGATGCGCAACGATGCCCACGAAGTGACGGTGTTCATCGACCCCTATCGCGGCACCGTCCTCGGTGAGCAGGACGCAAACAACAACCTGCAAGCCATCGTCCGCGCCCTGCACGGCGAACTGATGATCGGCACCGTCGGCGATCGCCTGATCGAACTCGCCGCCGGCTGGGGCGTGATGCTGGTGGTGTCCGGCCTGTACCTGTGGTGGCCGCGGGGCAAGTCCTCGGCCGGCGTGTTATGGCCGCGCTTCGGCAGCCGTGGCCGCTTGTTCTGGCGTGACCTGCACGCTGTCGCCGGGTTCTGGGGCGCGGCGTTCCTGCTGGTGATGCTGCTCAGCGGCATGACCTGGACCGGTTTCTGGGGCAAGCAATATGCCGACCTGTGGAACACCTTCCCAGCCGCGATGTGGAACAGCGTGCCGCAGTCCGACCAGCAGGCCCGTGTGCTCAACACGGCCACCCAGCAAACCGTGCCCTGGGCCCTGGAAAACACGCCGATGCCAATGTCCGGCGACCACGCCGAGCATATGAATCACGGCGCAATGCACGCAGGCCCGGCCGCACCCACGGTGCGCCTGCAACAGGTGGTCGACCTGGCCAACACACGCAAGGTCGAGCCCGGCTACAGCATTACCTTCCCCACCACCGCCTCCGGTGTATTCACCGTCGCGGTGTTCGCCGACGACCCGCGCAACGACGCCACCCTGCACGTGGACCAGTACACCGGCAAGGTCCTGGCCGATGTGCGCTGGGATCATTACAACCTGGTCGCACGCGCCACCGAGACCGGCGTGATGCTGCACGAAGGCAAGATGTTCGGCTGGGTCAACCAACTGATCGTGCTGGTGATCTGCCTGATGATTCTGCTCAGTGCGGTCAGCGGCGTGGTGATCTGGTGGAAGCGCCGGCCCCAGGGTGGACTGGGTGTACCGCCGCTGCGCCACGACCTGCCCAAGTGGAAAACCGCGATGGCGATCATGCTCGGGCTGGCGATCATTTTCCCGTTGGTAGGGGCTTCGTTGGTCCTGGTGTGGGCGCTGGATCGCTTGCTGCTGTCACGCATTAGCGCAACCGCCTGAAGCATTGTCGCCCAACGCCCTCTTTTGAAGCCTGCCGTGCACCCAACGGCCTCCGTGGCGCCAACCTGGTGCGCCACGGAGCGGCTTTACCTCCCGAACCCGCCGGTAAACCCGTGTCTGGCGTAGCAGGCACAGCCCTTGCAAAGCCCTGTGTATCTGCCCCACAACAATTATCGGTACACGGAGATCGCACCATGAAGCGTCGCAGCTTGATCAAGGCTTTCACTTTGTCGGCATCCATTGCCGCCATGGGTTTGACCTGGACCGTCCAGGCCGCCGAGACCATCAAGGTCGGCATCCTGCACTCGTTGTCCGGGACCATGGCGATCTCCGAAACCTCGCTCAAAGACATGGCGCTGATGACCATCGACGAGATCAACGCCAAAGGCGGGGTGAACGGCAAGATGCTCGAACCGGTGGTGGTAGACCCAGCGTCCAACTGGCCGCTGTTCGCCGAGAAAGGCCGCCAACTGCTGACCCAGGACAAGGTCGCCGTGGTGTTCGGCTGCTGGACCTCAGTGTCGCGTAAATCGGTGTTGCCGGTGTTTGAAGAACTCAACGGTTTGCTGTTCTACCCGGTGCAGTACGAAGGTGAAGAGATGTCGCCCAACGTGTTCTATACCGGTGCGGCGCCGAACCAGCAGGCGATCCCGGCGGTGGAATACCTGATGAGCGAAGAAGGCGGCAGCGCCAAGCGTTTCTTCCTGCTCGGCACCGACTATGTGTACCCGCGCACCACCAACAAGATCCTGCGCTCGTTCCTGCATTCCAAAGGCGTGGCGGATAAAGACATCGAAGAGGTCTACACCCCGTTCGGCCACGCCGATTACCAGACCATCGTCGCCAACATCAAGAAGTTCTCCGCCGGTGGCAAGACGGCTGTGGTCTCCACCGTCAATGGCGACTCCAACGTGCCGTTCTACAAAGAACTGGCCAACCAAGGCTTGAAAGCCACCGAGGTACCGGTGGTGGCGTTCTCGGTGGGTGAAGAAGAACTGCGTGGCATCGACACCAAGCCGTTGGTGGGCAACCTCGCGGCCTGGAACTACTTCCAGTCGGTGGAAAACCCGGTGAACCAGAAGTTCGTGGCCGACTGGAAAGCCTACGCCAAGAAACACAACCTGCCGGGCGCCGACAAAGCCGTGACCAACGACCCGATGGAAGCCACCTATGTGGGCATCCATATGTGGGCGCAGGCGGCGGAAAAAGCCAAGTCCACCGACGTCGACAAAGTGCGTGAAGCCCTGGGCGGCCAGACCTTCGCCGCGCCGTCGGGCTTCACCCTGACCATGGACAAGACCAACCACCACCTGCACAAGCCGGTGATGATCGGTGAGATCCAGGCCGACGGGCAGTTCTCGGTGGTGTGGCAGACCGAAGCGCCGATTCGTGCGCAGCCGTGGAGCCCCTACATCCCGGGCAATGACAAAAAGCCGGACTATGCCGTGAAGAGCAACTAACGCCCCCCACAGCTCGAATGTAGGACATGGTCACTGTGGGCGCTGGCTTGCCTGCGATGCAAACAACTCGGTGTGCCTGACACACCGCAGCGATGCCATCGCAGGCAAGCCAGCCCCCACACAGCCTGCTCCCACACTGTCCCCGCATGATCAGGACATTTTGCTATGCCCACTGCCCTCCACCGCCTTATCCTCGCCGTGCTGCTGGTGCTGCCCTTTGGCGCACACGCCAGCGACGCCGAAGACTTCCTTGCCGCCAACCCGGTGCAGCAAGCCAAACTCCTGCAGGACTGGGCCGCCCACCCCGACCCAACGCGTATCGAGTTGGTGGACGCCCTTGAGCAAGGTCAACTCATGCTCAACGGCGAAACCAAGACCGTGCGCCTGAACAACCGCCTGCGCGGCTTGATCAATAACGTGCAAGCCAGCCAGCAACTGCTCGCCGCCGACCCCAAGGTGCGCCTGGACGCAGCGCGCACCCTGCAAAAAAGCGCGGTACCTGCACAACTTAAATTCCTCGACCAGCAGGTCGCCGCCGAAACGGATGAGCAGGTGCACAGCGCCCTGAGCCTGGCCCTGGCCAACCTGCAATTGGTCGACCCCGACCCGGTGGTGCGCCTGGCAGCCGTGCGCTTGCTCGGCAGCACCGGCGACCCGCTGGCCCGCACGCGCCTTGAAGCGCTGCTGGCGCCAGGCGTGGAAGCCGACGCCGCCGTGCACACCGCCGCTGAAACCAGCCTGGCCCAGGTCAAACGCAAACTGATGATGGGTGAAATCCTCGGCCAGGCGTTCAGCGGCATGTCCCTGGGCTCGATCCTGCTGTTGGCGGCCCTGGGCCTGGCGATCACCTTCGGCCTGCTCGGCGTGATCAACATGGCTCACGGCGAGATGCTGATGCTCGGCGCCTACTCCACCTATGTGGTGCAGTTGATGATGCAGCGCTATGTGCCCCAGGCCATCGAGTTCTACCCGTTGATCGCGTTGCCGGTGGCGTTTTTTGTCACCGCGGCCATCGGCATGGCGCTGGAACGCACAGTCATCCGTCACTTGTATGGCCGCCCACTGGAAACCCTGCTCGCCACCTGGGGCATCAGCCTGATGCTGATCCAGCTGGTGCGCCTGGTGTTCGGCGCGCAGAACGTCGAAGTGTCGAACCCGGCCTGGCTGTCTGGCGGCATCCAGGTACTGCCCAACCTGGTGCTGCCGTACAACCGCATCGTCATCATTGCCTTCGCGCTGTTCGTGGTGGTGCTCACCTGGCTGCTGCTGAACAAGACGCGCCTGGGTCTGAACGTGCGCGCCGTCACCCAGAACCGCAACATGGCGGCTTGCTGCGGCGTGCCCACCGGGCGTGTGGACATGCTCGCCTTCGGCCTCGGTTCCGGCATCGCGGGCCTTGGCGGCGTGGCGCTGAGCCAGATCGGCAACGTCGGCCCGGACCTGGGCCAGAGCTACATCATCGACTCGTTCCTGGTGGTGGTGCTCGGCGGCGTCGGCCAGTTGGCCGGCAGTGTCATGGCCGCCTTTGGCCTGGGGATCGCCAACAAGATCCTCGAACCCCAGATCGGCGCCGTGCTCGGCAAGATCCTGATCCTCGCGCTGATCATTCTGTTTATCCAGAAACGCCCGCAAGGACTCTTCGCACTGAAAGGACGGGTGATCGACTGATGAACCAGCCATTGATGCTTACGGCCACGCAAAAGGCCGGCCCCAAGGTCACGATTGCAGTCGGCGCAGTCATCCTGCTCCTGCTGCTGGCGTTGCCCCTGTGCTCGCTCTTGTCTGCCGACAACCCGCTGCATGTGTCGGCCTACACCTTGACCCTGGTGGGCAAGATTCTCTGTTACGCCATCGTCGCCCTGGCGCTGGACCTGGTGTGGGGTTACGCCGGGATGTTGTCCCTGGGCCACGGTTTGTTCTTCGCCCTGGGCGGCTACGCCATGGGCATGTACTTGATGCGCCAGGCGGCAGGCAGCGAGTTGCCGGCGTTCATGACCTTTTTGTCCTGGACCGAATTGCCCTGGTACTGGGCCGGCACCGACCACTTCCTGTGGGCGTTGTGCCTGGTGGTACTGGCCCCCGGGGTGCTGGCGTTGGTGTTCGGTTTCTTCGCCTTCCGCTCGCGAATCAAGGGCGTGTATTTCTCGATCATGACCCAGGCCCTGACGTTCGCGGGGATGCTGTTGTTCTTTCGCAACGAGACCGGGTTCGGCGGCAACAACGGCTTTACCAACTTCCGCAGCATCTTAGGTTTTGGCATCACTGAACCGGGCACGCGGGCGGTGTTGTTTTTCGCCACGGTGTTGTTGCTGGTGGCCAGCCTCTACATCGGCTGGCGCCTGGCGAAGAGCAAGTTCGGGCGCGTGCTCACCGCCCTGCGCGATGCCGAGAACCGCCTGATGTTCTGCGGTTACGACCCACGCGGTTTCAAGCTGTTCGTGTGGGTGTTGAGCGCAGTGTTGTGCGGCCTTGCCGGTGCGCTGTATGTGCCGCAAGTGGGCATCATCAACCCCAGCGAAATGTCACCGACCAACTCCATCGAAGCCGCCGTGTGGGTAGCGCTGGGCGGGCGTGGCACGCTGATCGGGCCGCTGCTCGGCGCCGGTGTGGTCAATGGCATGAAGAGTTGGTTCACCGTGGCCTTCCCCGAGTACTGGCTGTTCTTCCTGGGGGCGCTGTTCATTATCGTCACCCTGTACCTGCCCAAGGGCGTTATCGGCCTGCTGAAGAAATGAGGAACGTCATGCTTGAACCTATTTTCGACGCAGGCAGCGGCCGCGATGCGATTGGCATCGGCCAGGTCGCGGGCAAAGGGCTCAACACCCGCCACGGTACCATTCTGACCCTGGAAGATATCAGCGTCAGCTTTGACGGTTTCAAGGCCCTCAACGACCTGAACCTGTACATCGGCGTTGGCGAATTGCGCTGCATCATCGGCCCCAACGGCGCGGGCAAGACCACGCTGATGGACGTGATCACCGGCAAGACCCGGCCCAGCCACGGCAAGGCCTGGTTTGGCGAAACCCTGGACCTGACGCGCATGAGCGAAGTGCAAATCGCCCAGGCCGGCATCGGGCGCAAATTCCAGAAGCCCACGGTGTTCGAAGCCCTCAGCGTGTTCGAAAACCTGGAGCTGGCGCAGAAGACCGACAAGTCGGTGTGGGCCAGCTTGCGAGCGCGCCTCAACGGCGAGCAAAAAGACCGCATCGAGGAAGTGCTCGACACCATCCGCCTCACCGCCTCGGTGCATCGCCCAGCCGGTTTGCTGTCCCACGGCCAGAAGCAGTTCCTGGAAATCGGCATGTTGCTGATGCAAGACCCGCAACTGTTGCTGCTCGATGAACCAGTGGCGGGCATGACCGACGCCGAGACCGAGTTCACCGCCGAACTGTTCAAGCGCCTGGCCGGCAAGCACTCGTTGATGGTGGTGGAACACGACATGGGGTTTGTCGGCTCGATTGCCGACCATGTGACTGTGTTGCACCAGGGCAGCGTGCTGGCCGAAGGGTCGCTGGAACAGGTGCAGGAAAATGAGCGGGTGATCGAGGTTTACCTCGGCCGCTAACGCTGACACGAACGGCTGTATGTGGGAGCTGGCTTGCCTGCGATAGCGGTTTACCTGACACACCGGGTCGCCTGCATCGCAGGCAAGCCAGCTCCCACAGTTGATCCGGCTCCCGCAGGGGGATTGAGGAGGTTTTGAGAATGCTGCAAGTCGACAAGCTGCACCAGTATTACGGCGGTAGCCACATTCTGCGCGGGCTGTCCTTCGACGTGAAGGTCGGCGAAGTCACCTGCCTGCTCGGGCGTAACGGCGTGGGCAAGACCACCCTGCTCAAGTGCCTGATGGGTCTGCTGCCAGCCAAGGAAGGCGCGGTGAACTGGGAAGGCAAGGCCATCACCGGCTTCAAGCCGCACCAGCGCGTACATGCCGGCATCGCCTACGTGCCCCAGGGCCGGGAGATATTCGGGCGGCTGACCGTAGAAGAAAACCTGCTGATGGGACTATCGCGTTTCCCCCGTTCCGAAGCCAAAGAGGTGCCGGCCTTCATCTACGAACTGTTCCCGGTATTGCTGCAAATGAAGCACCGCCGCGGCGGCGATTTATCCGGGGGCCAACAACAACAGTTGGCGATTGGCCGCGCCCTGGCGAGCCGCCCGCGCCTGTTGATTCTCGATGAGCCCACCGAAGGCATCCAGCCGTCGGTCATCAAGGAAATCGGCGCGGTGATCAAGAAGCTCGCGGAGCGCGGCGACATGGCGATCCTGTTGGTGGAGCAGTTCTATGACTTTGCCGCTGAACTGGCTGACCAGTACCTGGTGATGTCCCGTGGCGAAATCGTGCAGCAGGGCCGTGGTGAAAATATGGAAAGCGAGGGTGTGCGTGGGCTGGTAACCATCTAATCTGTAGCCTCCTAACGATAAGCACACGCCATGAACCTGCCCATTACCCCTGCCCTCTTCACGCCCAGCTGGCACGCCGAGCTGGAACTCGGCTACGCGCGTGTCAAAGACACCACACGCCCGGTATTGCGCCGCCACCTTGGCCCGCTGCGCGTGCAAAAACATTTGTACGCCGAAGGCCCTGAGGTGTGCCAGCACATCATCGTGCACCCACCCGGCGGGATTGCCGGTGGCGATCGCCTGGACATCAGCGCCCATGTGGGCACGGGTGCCTGGGCACAACTGACCAGCCCCGGCGCCGCCAAGTGGTACCGCGCCAGCGGCCCGGCGTATCAGCAACTTGAACTGACTGTGGAGGCCGGCGCGACCCTGGAATGGCTGCCTCAGGAAACCATCGTGTTCAGCGCGGCCCAGGCCGAACTCACCACGCGAATCGAGCTGTTGGGCGATGCACGGTTGTTCTATTGGGATGTGGTCGCCCTGGGGCGCCCGGCCAGTGGCGAACGGTTCGACCTGGGCCATTTTCAATCGCACCTGGACATTCGCCGCGACGGCCAGTTGCTCTGGCATGAGCGCCAGCGCATTGTGGGCGCCGATGGGTTGCTGGATTCGCCTATCGGGCTGGATGGGCAGCCGGTGTTTGCCACATTGTTGGTGACCGGTGAGATCGAACCTGAATTATTGGAACAATGCCGCTCACTACCCCACGCGGTGCGCGGTGACCTGACCCAACTGCCCGGCTTGCTGGTGGCGCGGTGCCTGGCCAGTGAAGCGCTGCTGGCGCGGGGGTGGTTGATTGATTTATGGCGGCTTTTGCGACCGGCCGTACTCGGCAGGGAAGCGATATCACCAAGAATCTGGAGCACATGAAGATCAAACTGTGGAGCCAGCTCCCACATAAATCAGCTTCACATGGGATCTTCTATGTATTTAAGAATGAATTTTATGAAGGACCCTGAACCATGGACCTGACCCCTCGGGAAAAAGACAAACTGCTGATCTTCACCGCAGGCCTGGTCGCCGAACGGCGCCTGGCACGCGGAGTGAAGCTCAACTACCCGGAGACCATCGCCTATATCTCCGCCGCCCTGATGGAGGGCGCCCGCGATGGCCGCACGGTGGCCGACCTGATGCACTACGGCACCACCCTGCTCAGCCGCGAACAGGTTATGGAAGGCATCCCGGAAATGATCCCGGATATCCAGGTGGAAGCCACGTTCCCCGACGGCACCAAGCTGGTCACCGTCCACCAGCCCATTGCCTGAGGCGCAGCCATGATTCGTGATGCAACCGAACACGACCTGCCGGCAATCCGCGCCATTTACAACGACGCGGTGTTGAACACCACGGCGATCTGGAACGAGCAACCGGTGGACCTGGCCAACCGCCAGGCCTGGTTCAGTGCGCGCCAGGCGCAGCAATACCCGATCCTGGTGGCGGTGGACAACGACGAAGTCACCGGCTACGCCTCATTCGGCGACTGGCGCCCCTTCGAAGGCTTCCGCTACAGCGTCGAACACTCGGTATACGTGCGCAATGACCAGCGTGGCAAAGGCCTCGGCCCACACCTGATGCAGGCCCTGATCGAGCGCGCCCGCAGCTGCGGCAAGCACGTCATGGTCGCCGCCATCGAAAGTGGCAACCTGGCCTCGATCCGCCTGCATGAGCGCCTGGGCTTCGTGACTACCGGGCAAATGCCGCAAGTGGGCATCAAGTTCGGCCGCTGGCTGGACCTGACCTTTATGCAACTGACCTTGAACCCGGGCGCACAACCGCCCAAGGAGTGACATCGATGAGCGCTGCACAACTGCGTCGAGTCAATGCGGAAAGTTTTGCCCACTACCGCCGGGGCTTGATCGAGCTGTTGCTGGACGCGGTGCAGCACGGCGCGTCGGTGGGCTTCATGGCCGACTTCGATGAGGCCCAGGCCCGGGACTACCTGAGCGGCGTGCAAGCCGGTGTCGAGGACACCAGCCTGCTGCTGTGGGTGGTGGTGCGCGACGAGCAGGTGATCGCCAGCGTGCAATTGGCGTTGTGCCAGAAAGCCAACGGTCTGAACCGCGCCGAGGTGCAAAAGTTGCTGGTGCACAGCAGCGCCCGTCGCCATGGCCTGGGCCAGCAATTGATGAATACCCTGGAACTCGCCGCGCGCCAGCACAAGCGTGGCCTGCTGTACCTGGACACCGAGGCCGGCTCCGGCGCCGAAGCCTTTTACCAGTCGCTGCGCTACACCAAAATCGGTGAGCTGCCCGACTATTGCCAAAGCCCGGACGGGCGCTACAGCCCGACCGCCATCTACTTCAAGACCCTGGGGCAACCTGCATGATTCCTGGTGAATATCAGATCCAGCCTGGCGAGATCGAACTGAATGTCGGCCGCCGCACCCTCACCCTCGGCGTGGCCAACAGCGGCGACCGGCCGATCCAGGTGGGCTCGCATTACCACTTTTTCGAGACCAATGACGCGCTGGAATTCGACCGAGCGGCCAGCCGTGGCATGCGCCTGAATATTCCGGCGGGCACGGCGGTGCGGTTTGAGCCGGGGCAGCGTCGGGAGGTGGAGTTGGTGGATTTGGGTGGTGGGCGGCGGGTATTTGGGTTTGCAGGGCGGGTCATGGGCGACCTTTAGGGCCTCATCGCAGGCAAGCCAGCTCCCACAGTTGAAATGCAACCCCCTGTGGGAGCTGGCTTGCCTGCGATAGCGATTTCACATTCAACACCTATTCTTCAGGGCACACACATGAAAATCACCCGCCAAGCCTACGCCGACATGTACGGCCCCACCGTCGGTGACAAGGTGCGCCTGGCCGACACCGAACTGTTCGTCGAAGTGGAACAGGACTTCACCGTCTACGGCGAAGAGGTCAAATTCGGCGGCGGCAAGGTGATCCGTGACGGCCAGGGCCAGAGCCAGTTGCTCGCCCATGAAGTGGTCGACACGCTGATCACCAACGCGCTGATCATCGACCACTGGGGCATCGTCAAGGCTGACGTGGGCCTCAAGAACGGCCGCATCCACGCTATCGGCAAGGCTGGCAACCCGGACATCCAGCCCGGTGTGACCATGGCCATCGGCGCCAGCACCGAAGTGATCGCCGGGGAAGGCATGATCCTCACGGCGGGCGGCATCGACTCCCATGTGCACTTTATCTGCCCGCAGCAGATCGAAGAGGCCCTGACCAGCGGCGTCACCACCATGATCGGCGGCGGCACGGGGCCGGCCACCGGCACCAACGCCACCACCTGCACCTCCGGCCCGTGGCACCTTGCGCGGATGCTGCAGGCCAGCGATTCGTTCCCGATGAACATTGGCTTTACCGGCAAGGGCAACGCCAGTTTGCCCGAGCCGCTGATCGAGCAGGTCAAGGCCGGTGCGATCGGCTTGAAGCTGCACGAAGACTGGGGCACCACGCCGGCGAGCATCGACAACTGCCTGAGCGTCGCCGATGCCTACGACGTGCAGGTGGCGATCCACAGTGACACCCTCAATGAGTCGGGCTTTGTCGAAACCACCCTCGCCGCGCTCAAGGGCCGCACCATCCACACCTACCACACCGAAGGTGCCGGTGGCGGCCATGCACCGGACATCATCAAGGCCTGCGGTTTCCCCAATGTGCTGCCCAGCTCCACCAACCCGACGCGGCCGTTCACGCGTAACACCATCGACGAACACCTGGACATGTTGATGGTGTGTCACCACCTGGACCCGAGCATTGCCGAAGACGTGGCCTTCGCCGAAAGCCGCATCCGCCGCGAAACCATCGCCGCCGAAGACATCCTGCACGACCTCGGCGCGTTCTCGATGATCAGCTCCGACAGCCAGGCCATGGGCCGCGTCGGCGAGGTGATCACACGCACCTGGCAGACCGCCGACAAGATGAAAAAACAGCGTGGCCCGCTGCCCGGCGACGGCCCCGGCAACGACAATTTCCGCGCCAAGCGCTACATCGCCAAATACACCATCAACCCGGCGATCACCCACGGCATCAGCCATATCGTCGGCTCCATCGAAGTCGGCAAATGGGCCGACCTGGTGCTGTGGCGCCCGGCTTTTTTCGGCATCAAGCCCACGCTGATCCTCAAGGGCGGCGCCATTGCTTCGAGCCTGATGGGCGACGCCAACGCCTCGATCCCGACGCCGCAGCCGGTGCATTACCGCCCCATGTTCGCCAGCTTCGGCAGCTCCCTGCACGCCACCAGCCTGACGTTTATCAGCCAGGCCGCGCAGGCGGCCGGACTGCCCGAGGCCCTGGGCCTGAAGAAGCAGATCGCGGTGGTCAAGGGTTGCCGCGATGTGCAGAAAACCGACCTGATCCACAACGATTACCTGCCGGATATCGAGGTTGACCCGCAAACCTATCAGGTCAAGGCTGACGGTCAGTTGCTGTGGTGCGAACCGGCCGAGGTGTTACCGATGGCCCAGCGGTACTTCCTGTTCTAGAGGATGGCGCTGATCGCTTGATCGGTCAGTGTCTGGTTCAAGGTGATCAGCTCGGCATTGATGCGGCCAAAGGTGTCATCGTAGTCTTGCTGGGGCATCAGTTGCCCCGGTTCACTTTCCGAAGCCGATCGGCCCAGGCGCCGGGCTGTCTGGCTGATGGTTTGACGCAGGGCCTGCCTCGCTCTCTCGGGGAGGTGGGCAGCGGCGGCCCATTGTGCCTGCGCGGCCTCATAGTCGATCAGGGCGTCGAATTTTTCGGCAATCAGCGCGTAATCAGTTTGATGCGCACGCTGCAGGAAGTCAGTCCACATCGGCTGCTCCAGCAGATTGTCACGCAACTGCGCGCCCTGATCCTGCAGCTGTACGCGCTGGAATGCCGCCTCCACCATCGGCGCCGTGACATAGTCCTCGCGAAACATCATGCTTCTGGATTGCCAGGGCAAGTCCAGCCGGGTGGCCAGCGGCACCGTATACGCCAGATAGATTTCGACTTCGTCGATATCGGCGATCACATTACCGGCGCCATCGTAATGCTCAATGCGCAGGCCCTGGGCATCATACTCGGGAAACCTGGCGCCCTGCTCCTGCAACTCGGCGACGCGAGCATGGGCAATACGCCCCAGCTCATCAAGGCGCCATTTCCTCCTGGCCAGGTTGAACACGGCCCTGCGCACGGCGTCGACATCCTCGCTGAAGTAGGCTGACCAATGCAGCACGGCAACGCCCATCGAATTGAACAACTGCGCCCCGGCGTCCACGCAGGCCGCTGGGTCCCGGGCCATCAGGAACAAGTGTTCGCGTAATTCGGCGTCTTCGCCCATCGCCTCAAGCATGCGCCAGACTTTGGCGGTCAATTCCGGCAACCATACGCCGCCCCTGCCTGTCGAGTCCCCGGAGTGCCTGACGGCACGAAGAAGATTGAAAAAGCCCTCAGAGCCAAACGAGCCTTCAAGCATGTCCCATAACACTTGCCTGGAGGGCCATTCCTGCGCCGAATAACCGGTTTTCCACTGCTCGCTGTCGAGCGCGCCCCTTTTCGGCAATTGGCGATCCGGATCCCGGCCAGCGGCCTCGATGTACCGCTTGAATTGAGCAAGCAGCTCAGGCGTCAGCTCTTCACGGGTGAGGAAGGTTTTCGCCACAATCAGTGCCTTATCCGAGCCCGGCGCGAACTCGGGAATCCGCGCTATCGGGTTCTGCCGCATATCCAGAATGAAATTTTCCGGCCTGGGCACACGGAACACACTGGCAGGCCACTCCTCCAGGCTTGTGTCATTGAGCAGCAAGGTCTGTAAGCGCGGCATGCGCCCAACATCGGGTGGCAAGCCGAGTGGGTTCATGTCCAAAAACAACTCCTTGAGACGCACCCGATCTTTCAAGCGCAGGACGTCTTCAGGCGTCAGGACAATATCGTTGCCGCCCAAATGCAACCGCTGCAAATGCGGCATCTGTTCGATGGCTGACGGCACGCTTGTCAGTTGAGCAGCCTCGATCCCTAATCGACGCAGACCGCGAAAGTTGGCGAGCAGTGGCTGCACATCCGCATCCGTCAGCTGCGAGCCTTCGGATCCCACAATGCCCAAGTAGCTGACATGGTCGAAGTTTGCAGTCAGTGCGGGCAAGGTTCTGAGCTGCTGCGCCAGGTCGTCTTCCAACCATTCGATTTTCTGCCCCAAAAGGCGCCCATTTCGATCGTAGTGCCGTGGGCCGACCTTTCTCCAGGCGTCATCCAGCGCCGTATAAATCTTGCGCCTGGCCCTCAGCACCTGGCGTTGCTGGTCACCGAACGCCTCCATGCCCTGGGGCGGTGTGCTCAACCAGTTGTGCAAGGTGGCCTGCAGGGTCTTGTACTCTTGCTCCAACGCACGCAGCCAGCTCAGGTCCAGCGCGCCGCGCTCGTTGATCAGGGCGAGCATTTCGTCCCGGGTGATTTGCGGGTACAGGCTGCGGATCCGCTCGCGCGTGATTTTTTCCCACTCAGCGCCACCCCGCCCGCTCAATGGATAGCCGCGACGCTCACCCGGCAACACGCTGGGCGGTCGAAAAAAAGGCAGTTTTTCCGGCGACATGCCCAAGGCTTTGCGCAACGGTACTCGGCCTATTGCATGCTGCTTGATCAACCCCTTCAATTGCTCACCCTGGCCGACGTGGGGCACGCCAATCGCGTTGCGATGGGCATCGGTCAACGCATGCTGCAAAGCACCATAGAAACCATTGAGCCCATGCAGGTGCTGGCCGCGCTCATCGAAGGCTTGGTAACGCCCATCCTCCATGCGTGCCAACACCTTGCGACTACTCGCCTCCAGGGGGCCGAAGCTGGCGCGCAATGGGCCTTCAAACCGGCCTTCGCGAACTTCCAGGCGCAAATTGTCCGACCAGCCGGGCAGTGCCGGCAGTGTGTGGAGGGCCAGGGTTTCGGTGTCTGGGCCGGCCAACGCGTCGAGGTACAAGCCTTCATACGCGAGGGTCAGGCGCATTTGCTGCTGCGCCCGGCGCGCCTTTTCAGCGAGGCGCAGGGGAATGCGCTTGGCGCGGTTCATCGTGTCGCGCTCGCTCGGCGTCGCGTCCGCCAGCACTTCGCGCGCCAAAATCGTCGGCACGCCACTGAAGTCGCGCTGGATCAGCATAATCGCGGTGTCGGAGGGTGGCTGCTGCTCGACGTAGATACTCTTCATCAACCGCTCGCGCACCTCGATGGCCCTTTGTTCGAGTTTCAATCTCAGGGCCTCGGTTCTCGCCTCGGGTGTGCGGGCGGTGTAACTGCCCACCAGAGCATCGCGCTGAGGTTCGCTGAGCGCTTCGATAATGCGTATGGGCAACTGGCCGCTCATCAAATCGGCGCGGTGGACCTGCACGGTGTCCGCCCCCGCGGCCTGCTGATTACCGTATTTGATCGACGGTCCGCTCAACTCGGTGCCGGCAAATGCCTCGATCGCCTTGCTCGCTGGCCATCCCGGCAACTCCACCGCCAGGGATGCGGCATAGCTGCACAGTGCGCTGCTGAGCGAGCCCTGGCGAATGCCCTCGGCGACGTTCACCGCATCGCGATACGCCCTGAACTGGCGCAGGGTGTCGAGCAGGATCGCCGGTACCGCCTCGCCTTCCACATGCACGCGGCGCAGCACGTCCTCACTCACAGCCGCCACGCTGCGCGCCTGCTCCAACTCGGCATCGCTGAAGCCCTCCGTCACCGGGCCCAATCGCCGCATCAACGTGGCGCCTTCCCAGGTGTGCGGGCGTTCCACTTCATGGTTCCAGAGGCCAGCGCTGTTGCTCTTCAATATCGGTTGATAGGCCTCGGCACGTGTGGGATGGAGGATGCGGAATTGCTCGGTCAGCGGGTCTTGTTGCACGGCATAGCGTTTGCCCTCCAACGGCAGCACGGTCTGGCCGTTGTGCCGGTGCAGGCCTTGCTCATCCGCCGCCACTGAAGGGAGGGACGCGGTGTGCTCATAGGCCGACAAGTCGGGTTTCCAGAGCCGAGTCTTGCCACTGGGCAGGGTAACGGCCTTGAGCTGCTCGATAAACGGCGACACGGTGAAGTGCACCACGGCTGCCTGTACCGCCAGCGCCGCCAGGTTTTCCACCACGTCGGTGATGTGCGCCCAGCCCGCTTCGCGGTCGCCTTCGCTCAGCTCGATAACACCGTCGATGACTTCGTAAAGTAGTTGCCCGGCCATCGCCACAGCCATCACCACACCCAGCGGCGGCACCGCCATGGCCACCAGGTTCAGGCCGAACAGGCCGATACTCAGGTAATGCGCAGCGCGCAGTGAACGCGAGGCCTCATCGACATCGGAGGTGCTCACCGCACGATGCCGGGCGTTCTCGAACAGCCGCGTACGCAGGCTGCCCAGGCGATAGGTCCACAGGTCTGCAACTTGCCATAGGTCCGTCAGGGTGTGGGCGCGAATGTTGAATTCAGGGGCAGCGGCATGTACGCGCACGTAGGGCTGGGGTTCGCCCAGTGTCGAAGGCGTGGCAAAGGACGGAGAAGTCAGCAAGCGCCCCCACTCCGATCGCAAGGCCTGTGCACCAAACGGCTGGGGAGGTGCGTCCAGCACCAGTTCGGTCAGTCGTTTGTAGTAGTAGGCGCGGTCTTTGTCGGCAACGAACCGGGCAAAAAAATGCTGGTTCGGCGTAGCCTTCCAGCCTTGGGAGCGGTCAGCTTGCTGGGTGGTTTTCGCGCTCAGGCGCTCGGTCAAATCATTGCGAAAGTCATTGAAGCTTTCATAACGCTTGATGGGATGGTCGGGGTCATCGGGAATATAGACGATGACCCAACAGGTGTAGCCAGGCTTGGCGCAAGTGTCGATGACCAGGCAATCGTGCACATGCAGGTTCATCAGGCTCAGGCTGCGATACCCGATGGGCTTGCCGTCGCTGAGGATGTGTTTTTCCCCGGCCGCCACCCGCATCAGCAGCGCGTGGTCGCTGTCGCCAATGTCGCCTTTGAGCAATGCCAGGTACGCCGCCGCCTTGAAGGCGGCTTTCTGATGCCGGACATAACGTTCGCGCAGTTCGGCTTGGGATTTGGCGTCGTCAGGTTTCAATTGCGCCCGCAGGTGAGCCTGGTACTGCTTGCCCAGGTCCAGGTCTCGGCACAGCTGGGTGAACGCATGAATCTTCAGGGTCGTGGTGTGGCGCTCGAAATGATCGCGCACGTCCGGTTGGGTAATGAAACCTGAGGAGCTGTTGAAATAGCCCTCTCGAGTCTCCCGTTGCTCAAAGTTGCCGAGGGCAGCGTGCAGCAGGGAGAACGTTTTGACCCTGAAGCCACCGGTCTTCACGCCAAAGGCATCTTCGACCGGTACATACAGGCGCAACCAGGTTTGATTGACGTCCAGCTCGTGGCCGATAGCCTTTAGCTCGGCTTCCAGCAAGGGTTGGGCAAACGCTTGCTCCGAGCGTATGGGACTGAAGGTTTTCTCCAGTTCGTTGAGCGACTCGCAACGGGCGTCCAGCAACACTTTGAGCTGATCTTTGCGTGCCTGGGAAGCGGCGTCATACCAGCGGGGAATAGCCGGCGGCGTGTCCTTGAGGGCCTTGCGACGGGACGGCGAACTGTTGACCAGGCAAGTGGGGATCGCCTGCTTGATCAGTTCGTAATGCTGGCCCTGCTCACCAGGAGGCGGGGTGGCGGGGTCGATGACCTGAAAGTCCGGCATGGGATGACAACCTTTTCTTGGAAGAGGTTGTCATCCTAGGCACGCCGTTTTTGCGGCTGGCGCTAACTAAATCAATGATCTGTTCAGAACTGCTCGCGCGGATTGAACGCAGCCTTTTGCGCCAGGGCCTCCCACAACGCCTTGACCTCATCATCCGCCGCCTTGGGCATGACAGCCTTGAGCTGGATGAACAGATAACCGCGCTGCCCGGCCTTGTTCAGCAAGCCATGGCCCTTGGCGCGCATGCGCTGGCCGTTCTGGCTGCCGGCGGGCACCTTGAGATTAATCTTGCCGGTCAGCGTGGGCACCGCGACTTCCGTACCCAGCGCCAACTCCCACGGCGCCAGCGGCAGGTTGATGATCAGGTTTTCACCATCCACCTCGAACTTGGCGTGTGGTGCAAACTTGATGATCAGGTACAAGTCGCCATTGGCCCCACCACCAATGCCAGGCGCACCCTGGGCCTTGAGGCGAATGCGCTCGCCATCGGCCACACCGGCCGGGATCTTCACGTTCAGGCTCTTGACGGTATTGCTGACGTGCCGGCCGGAGGCATCGTACTGGGGCACCTGGAAGCTGATCTGCTTGGACTCGGTCGACAGGGTTTCTTCCAGCGACACCGTCAACTGCATCTCCACATCCTGGCCCTTGCGCCCGGCGGGACGGCGCTGGCCGCCACCGAAAGCGTCACCGCGCGAGCCGAAGATCGAACTGAAGAAATCCGAGAAGTCGCCCGCGTCCTGGCCACCGCCAAAGCCGCCACGGCTCTG
Source organism: Pseudomonas sp. FSL W5-0203 (assembly GCF_001896155.1). Taxonomy (NCBI): domain Bacteria; kingdom Pseudomonadati; phylum Pseudomonadota; class Gammaproteobacteria; order Pseudomonadales; family Pseudomonadaceae; genus Pseudomonas; species Pseudomonas sp. FSL W5-0203. The sequence goes on along the minus strand of NZ_MPOR01000014.1, from coordinate 57,345 downwards.
CCAGCCCGGAGGGCCCTGGAACGGCTGGCCATGCTGGCCGTATTTACGCAGCTCGTCGTACTCGGCGCGCTTGTCAGCACTTTTCAGTGCCTCATAGGCTTCGGACGCGTCCTTGAACTTGGCTTCGGCATCCTTTTCCTTGCTCACGTCCGGGTGATATTTACGCGCCAGCTTGCGGTAAGCCGACTTGATCTCCTTGTCGTCAGCCGTTGGCTCGACACCGAGAATCTTGTAATAGTCTTTGAAATCCATGGGGGCATCACCATCCGTTATCGATATCGCGCAGCCCGCCACACGGCACGCCATGGCTGGCAGCCTGGGAATTGATGTCAGGGCGCGTCATAAGTTAAATGGCGATACACGGCATCAATGCAATGGCTGTGTACCGCCTGGATATGCCCACAAGATTGGGGCAAAACATGGACTTTCAAGATAGGACGCGTCTATTTACGACGACAGACGCGTTACCCGCAACGCAAGAATCAGGCAAATCGGCCTCTTATCATGTCTTCGGTGTACTGGTAGTCCAAACGCAACTCGGTGCCAGCGGCGATATCTTCGGTAGCGAAAATGGCATTGAGTAAAAATGGCTTGCGCTTGATCTGCGCGTCAGGCCCCACGCCCAGCCACATGTCGGCCTCGACGTCGAAAGCCACGGTCTCAACGTTGTAGCCTCCCAACGCCTGGCGCAGGGGTGTGCCGTTGGCGTCGTACTCAAAGTGGGTGTTGATTCGCGACAGGATGTTGTCACCCGACAAGTGAATCGGTTCTTCCACCAGCGTGTTCCCGTGGGCAACCCTCTGGCTGCCCACCTTCATGGTATAGGTCTGTTCGCCAGGCCCGAAGATACCGAACGGCAGCACGGTACCGCCGTACACACCGACGATTTCGCCTTTGGCGATTCGGCGGTTGGCCACCACCATCGACTGGCCGATCAACGCTTTCTCGCCCGGCACTTTCACGTCTTGTTCGGTGAACGTGCGCAGTTGCAGTTGCGCTTCATAGCGCGCGCCGACCTGTTCATATCCCTCGAACTGGATGTAAGGCTTGATCTGCGCCGAGGTGTAGTGGGCGCCCGAGTCCTGGGTCACCTGCTTCTCCAGCGACCTGATTCGAATAGGCCGTCCCTGATAATCCCTCAGCGGATACTTGCCGTTGTTGGCACGGACGTAGCTGCCGGCCGGATTGGGATTGGCCGTGAAATGGATTTCACGGCGCATATAGCTGAGTTCGCCCGCCGTGTATGGCCGCACCGGCATGGACTCCGAGGCCTCCACAAATTCATCGTCCGAACCTTGCGGTACCATCCCGCCCCTCAGGCCCCGGCGCTTCCAGACCCCGGTGATATCAGGCTTGGCAATCACACCGCTGCTGGTCAACAGCAACGGATTGTCCACCGCCTGTACCCACAGCACGTAGTACTCACCGTCGCCCGCGTCGGGCATGCTCGCGACAAAATATTGCTTGCCATTGAATTCAATGGCTTGCGCCTGGGAAAGTTGCAGGTTCACGGAGGTGCTTTCCACCAGCGCCTCAAGCGTTGCCGTGGGTACCAACGCCTGCGCCACTTCATCGCGGGTCAAGGTTTCAATCAACTGCGCTTCTTCAATCGCAAACTGTGCCTGCAACTCCTCGGCCTTGGCATCGTAGGCTGCGCGCGATAACGTCCCAGCCTCGAAATCACGCCGCAAAATATCCATTTTTTGGTGATGGGGCTCGTTCTGTACTTCAAACCGTGCGCGGTATTTGTTCGCCACATAATCTTTCCAGAAGTCTCTTGAAAGCACGGCCTGAAACTCCTGTGCGGAGTTATCCAGGCTGATGACTCGCTGATAGGCATCATTAAGCATCTCCAAGGAGACATTACCCAGACGGGCGAACCGTGGCTGTTGCGGCTGGCCCGGCAACTCAAGGCGATCCTTCAGGCCATGACGATACGCCAGCCGAATCTCCACCTCTTCCAAGCGGCTGAACTCCACCTCGCGCTGAGCGGAGGTCAAGTCGTCGCGCTTGCGGATCGCAGTTCTACGCTGATCGATATCTTGCAGTGCGATCTTCTCCAGCTCCTCCAGGCGCAACAGCCCCCTGGACAGTTTCAGCAGCGCCGCTCCCTGGGACGCGTCCAGTGCGAGGGTCCTGGCGTTGTGGGTCATCAGCAGGATCTCAAGGTTGCTGAAGGTCAGGGCCGCGCGATCACAACAGGCCGCCCGGCCCGCCCATTCAAACATTTCCTTGCGCAACTGCTCGGACTCGGCACTGTTTTGCGTGATGCTATCGATCACGTCCCACACGCGCCGCTGCAAGTCTGCATGGCCTGCTGGTGCGACTTCCAGGTCACGCAGCACTTCGAAGAAACCTTGCGCACCGGGCAGGGCCTGCAGGGCGGACCATTGAAGTCTGCGCTGCGCAACCTGTTGCGTGGAGAACCCGGTGGACCAGCGCCGGAACGGAGCATCAGTGGCAGCCAACACCACAGGACGATCAGCCACCCGCATGACGCTGGCGACCAGCCTGTTAGTGGCTCGTTCTCCCGCACTTAGCCGGTTGCCGTAAGCGACTATGCGTTGTCGCGTCTCGACCGACAACGGGTTCAAATCCAGATCGGTCACACGGGTGACGCGCAGGGTCTGTGCCAGTTGCTCGTCCGGCGGGGCTATCAGCGAATCGGGCAATGTGGAAATATTGTTACCTCTGAGGTACACCGCATCCAGGCTTGGTTGGCCACCCAAGCCCGTCGGCCAGCTATCAATGCCGGTTGCCCCCATGCCCAATGAACGCAGATCCGACATTTGACTGAAATCCGGCGTGATACCCAGTGGGTTTGAATTGAGCAGCAACGCCCTGAGCGTGGTGCGTGACGACAGCATCGCTGCAGAATCGGGGGTCAGGCGTATCCGGTTGTTTTGCAGGGACAGCCGGGTCAAGCCCTGCATCTGCCCCAGCGCCGGTGGCAATTCGCGCAACCGGTTACTCGACAGGTCCAGCCAGCGCACGCCTCGAAAGCCAGAGAGAAAACCTTCAGGCGACGTATTGAGGTTCATGTTGCTCAATTTGAGTGAACCGACATGGCTGAAATCCGCATCCAGATCAGGCAGGCTCGGCAGGTTCAGGCCACTGAGGTCCAGCTCCAGACCGAAGGGGTCACCCGCGTGGGTGAGTTGCTGCGGGGTTTCCCTGCGCCAGCAACTCAAGATACGTTGCTGGGCCGTTGCGCGATCACTCAGTGCCGCCACCTCGGTGGAACGTTGCCCAACCCGCACATAGCGCTGGCGCTCACCGCCGCCGGAGAACCGCCAGCCCTCCAACTGACGCAGCAGCGTGTCAAATGCCTGCTCACGCGACGCCAGCTCTGCCTCGGCGGCCTCGCCCAACGCCCAAATCATCCCCCTGGAAAACTGCACGCTGTTGTTCGGGTATAATTTCTGCATAACCCGAAGCCTTGGATTCGCGCTGTCGAAGGCGTCCTCAAGGGCGCCTCGCAGGAGCCGCGGATGGTTCTGCGTCAGGTTCTTCCAATACTGGTCGAACTTCTGCCAATAGTCGGCCGCAAAGGGGTTGCCATGCACGATGGTGACGTTATTCGTGCGCACGACCGCTTCGAGCTGATCCGCCGGCGGCGTCAAGTGTTGCGCGGGGACCTCCTGCAGTCGGTTATTCGACAGGTCGACACGCTTTAATCCGGTCAGGCTGGTTAATCCAGAAGGCCACCGGTCAATCTGCGTACCGCGCAAGTTCAACTCCGTGAGGTTTGGCATACCACTGAAGTCGGGCAATGTACCTAACGGGTTATGCATCAGGTCCAGGTTTTCAAGCGCGCTGAGCCGGCTTAACAAGTGCGCACTGTGCGGTGTCAATCGAAGCCCGCTGAAGGTGATGCTCAACGAAGTCAGATTTTTCATTTCCCCGATCACAGGCGGAAATTCGGCAACGTCGCCATTGAAGATCTTCAAACCCTCCAGATGCCTGAAGTTGTCGAGAAACTTGCCCGCGTTGCTCGACCAACTGATGTCGGACAGCTCAAGGTGTTGCACATGACTGAAATCTGCACTCACTGGCGGCAAATCAAACCGTTCCCCCCTGCCGTAATGCAGCTTCAGTGACGCCCCGGTTTCCCGCCGCCAGCAACGCACGACTTGATTGACCAGCTCTGTCTGAACGCTGTAGGCATTCATGGCTTGCGGCCCTTGGGCGCGCCACCACACCTTCAAGGTTTTTTTCAGTGCCCGAAACTCTTCCTCCCGCCGCGCTAGTCCCCCAGTCACGTCATCACCCAAGGATTGGATAAACGCGGTGATTTGCTCCTCGTTGAAGCTGGGAAACAACTGCCGTACACGCCCTCTGTCCGTGCGCAACGCGTTGCCAATTTTCCTGAACAGACGAAACCCCGGCCCGCCACCCAACAGACGAACCATCGGGTCATACTCCGGTTTGCGCAGTGGGTTGGCCTCCAGCACCGTAAGCAGCTCCGTGCGTGGTAAAGGGCTGCGCTGAATCGCCTGCTTGAGCTCAGCGGCGCTGCCCAGGCCCAGGCGCTGACGCTCGTCGAGCGCCAGTTGCTCCCAGATGGCACTATAGAAATCGCCGGGCATGGAAGCCTGGAATTCGCCGCTCTCCAGCAGCACCAAGGTTCGCTTGTGCGGGAAATCGGGTGAGCCGATGGCATCGAGCACCCTGCCCTCAGGGGAATACTGGCGTAACTCCAGCCGCGAACCTCGGTGCCATCCTGGCAACGTTTCCAGGGTGCGCACGGCCAAGCGATGGCTGTCGAGTCCGGTCTGAGTGTCCAGGTGCAGGCCCTCGTAGGCACGCGCCACACGGGTTTGCTGGGCACACCATTTCGCTTGCTCGGCCAATCGCTCAGGCAAGCGACCGCTGCTGCGCAAGGCCTCCAGTTCGTTTGCCGCAGCCCCTTGCAACAGCCGCTCGGCCGCCAGGGTCGGCAAGGCCGGGAATGCGTCCAGCACACGTTGTACATCCGCATCGGGCGCGGGGTTCAGCGCTCGGTAGCGTTCTTCCAGCAACGGCCCCTTGAGACTCTGCACGGCATCGCCGAGGTACTGGCGCAGTTGGCCGCAGCGAACGTCCAGGGATTGATCGGGGCTACCCGGCAACTCCTTGAGCTGCGGGTCGACACCCTGCAAGGTGTACAGCAACTCCCTGAGCAAGCGGCCCCGAGCCACGGTGCTTTCGGTCAGCACTATCACACGCTTGCGCACTGAAGTTGGCGCATCGGCGGTTTCCCACAGCACATCGCCGGTGGGGCCAATGACTTTAAGCGGTACGTTATCGGGCAGCAAACCGCGGCGCTGGAGCATGTCAAATTGCAGCACAGGATCGGCTTTCTGGTACACCAGCGGGTCGCTGCTTTTGATTTGCTCGACAAAGGTGCTGAGTTGCCGGTGCAGTTCGAGGCGCTTGATGGTGTCGTCCAGCAAGAGCGGCAGCGGCTCATGATCGACCATGGTCTGGCGCAACGCATCGGTCTCGACGCCGCTGATACGTAGCGGTTCGGACTGTCCGACGAGGCCCAGGCGCTTGTGCAGCGTGGGCTCGTCCCACGTCAGCGGTTGCTCCAGTTCATGGCTCCAGACCCCGTTATGGTTGTGCTCCAGTTCCGGCGCATAGGCATTGGGACGGCTCGGATGCTGGATGCGGTATTGACCTGTGTGTGGGTCTTGCTTGACCTGATAATGGGAGTCGTCGAACGGCACCAACTGTTGGCCTTCGTGCTCGTACAGGCCCAACGCATCGGGCTTGGCCTCGGGCAAGGGTTTGAGTGGCGATGCATAGGGCGCAAGATCAGGGTTCCACAGCACCTGCTTGCCTGTTGGCAGCGTCACCGGTTTGAGATGATCCACCGCACTCTGCCATTTGACGGCAGGCAACACCTTGGAACCGGCGGCGATGAAGGCAACGTTCAGCGCCACGGAAGCGAAATGCGCCCACATCTGGCGCGGCTCGCCCTGTTCGTAGGCCTCAATGCCCTCGAACACTTCGTAGCACATTTGCGAAGCACCCACCGCGAGCATGATCGGCCCCAGCCCCGGCACTACAAAAGCGGCCAGGTTGAACACGCTGACAGCCGCGTCGAAAAAGCTCTCCAAACGTTCGAGCCGAGCTTTGCGGTCTTCATCTTCAGTGGGCACGGCCACGGCACGTGCATCACTCAAAATCTTGCTGATATGTGCTTGGCGACTGCGCTGCCACAGGTCACCGGCAACGACCCAGTCTTGCATCGGCAACCGCGCTAACGGTGTGCGCAGCGGATAGTCTGCCCCGCCATTTCCGTTGTTGGCAGGCTGGTACAACCAATTGAACCGGGCGAAAAAACCGCCTTGGTCGCGCACCGGCACAAAGCGGCTGAAAAAGCGTCGATACGATGCGCTGTGCAGGCGTGTGCGCAAGTCAGCCATGAACTCGCTACTTGACGCATATTCCTTGACGGGCTGCTGGGGGTCACCGGGGATGTACACCACCAGCGGCTCGGAGCGGCTCGTATTTTGACGATCGGGCCCGATCAAAAGCGGCCCTACCAACACGCTATCGAATACTTTAAGTGCGGCATAAGTCACCGGTTTCCCACCAAGCCTGGGGATATCAGAACCGGTCACCACCTGCTTGAGCATTCGATAGGCATCGGCACTCAGCGCTCCGTTCAACTGCAGCCTGGCAATCTCGATGCACACTGCAAGCTGCTGGCGCTGGTGCTCCTCGAGTAGCTGCTGCAGTGCCTGGCGCTCGCCGGCGTCTGCAGGTTCAACCACCGCCTTGATATGCGCCTGGTACAGCGCGCCCAGGTCCAGAGTGCGGCAGAGCTTGGCGAACGCGTGGGGGGCGATTGCTACAGCTTGGGCATTGACCGCCGCGAAGCTCGCAATGATGTTGGGGTTTTGCGGGTTGAAGGTGGTGATCAGTTGGCAATCGGTGCACGCGCTGGGCTGTTCTTCATCGGCCTCGAAATTGGCCAGGGCGGCTTCCAGCAATGAAATGCCGCGGTATGTGTAGGTCAGCGATGCGTCATTTTGTTGTTCGAAAACAAAGGCACCGTAGAAGTCATCGCGAGCGCCTTTGGAGCCATACTTGCGCACGAAGAACACATTGCGTACATCCAGCTCCAGATTGAACTCCTTTTTGATCGCATCTTTCAGCGGTTGCTCGGCGAATGTCAGGACGTCTTCAATCTGGCCCAGGTGCGCCTCAATCGAATTAAGCGTTTCACGAAAGCGCGAATGCTGCGCCGCCAGGGTGGTTTTGTCCGTGTGGGTGGCGGCCAGGTACCAGGCAGGAATATCCATCTCGTGCTTGCCCAGTTCTTCCTGGCGTTGCGGCGTACCTTCCTTGAACCAGTTCGGCACGCGTTGTTTGAGAAAGTCGTAATGCACGCCGCGCAGGTCGGCATTGAAGGTTGCATCAGGCATAGCAGTTCGTCCGTGAGGGCAGTAAAACCGCAGCCTAACCAAGCCCCCGCCGGTTCAAGACGTAGCTATGTAGCGCGATTACGCACTGATTTACGGATCACCGGTCTACGCATCCGCTCGCGAGTGACATACACTGCGCGGCCGTTTTTTGACCGGAACCTGTTAGACATGAAAAACGAATCTCCAGCCCGTGCCTGCGGCATTGACTTCGGCACGTCCAACTCCACCGTCGGCTGGATCCGCCCCGGCGAGGAGACGCTGATCGCGCTGGAGGACGGAAAAATCACCCTGCCGTCAGTGGTCTTCTTCAACTTCGAGGAGCGCCGCCCGGTGTACGGTCGCCTGGCGCTGCACGAATACCTGGAGAACTACGAAGGCCGCCTGATGCGCTCGCTCAAGAGCCTGCTGGGTTCCAAGCTGATCAAACACGACACCAGCGTGCTCGGCACTGCCATGCCCTTCACCGACCTGCTGGCACTGTTTATCGGCCAGCTCAAGAGCCGCGCCGAAGCCAACGCCGGTCGTGAATTCGAAGAAGTGGTACTGGGCCGCCCGGTATTCTTCGTCGATGACGACCCGATGGCCGACCAGGAAGCGGAAAACACCCTGGTGGATGTGGCGCGCAAGATCGGCTTCAAGGACATCTCGTTCCAGTACGAACCGATTGCAGCGGCGTTCGACTACGAGTCCACCATCGAGAAAGAAGAGCTGGTGTTGATCGTCGATATCGGCGGTGGTACCTCCGACTTCTCCCTGGTGCGCCTGTCGCCGGATCGTCGTCACAACGACAACCGCCAGAGCGACATCCTCGCCACCGGCGGCGTGCACATCGGCGGCACCGACTTCGACAAACAACTCTCGCTGGCTGGCATGATGCCGCTGTTCGGCTACGGCAGCCGCATGAAGAGCGGCGCCTACATGCCCACCAGCCACCACATGAACCTGGCGACCTGGCACACCATCAACTCGGTGTACTCGCAAAAATCCCAGCTGGCCCTGGGCAGCATGCGCTACGACATCGAAGACACCGGCGGCATCGACCGCCTGTTCAAGCTGATCGAACAGCGTGCTGGGCACTGGCTTGCCATGGAAGTGGAAGAAACCAAGATCCAGCTCACCCATCAAGACCGCCGCCACGTGCCGCTGGACCGCATCGAAGCGGGCCTGAGCGTAGACCTGAGCCGCGCGCTGTTCGAATCGTCCATCGACAACCTGCTCGAACGCGTGCGCGGCAGTGTCACGCAGTTGCTCAATGACGCCTCGGTGAGCGTGGCCCAGGTGGATACGGTGTTCTTTACCGGTGGTTCCAGCGGCATTCCGGCACTGCGCCACAGCATCTCGGCAATGCTGCCGAATGCGCGGCATGTGGAAGGTAATATCTTCGGCAGCATTGGCAGTGGTTTGGCGATTGAGGCGAGCAAGCGTTACGGCAGCTGAGTTTTAGCTGAAACCGTGGCGCGCCCTTCGCGAGCAAGCCCACATAGTTGGATCGTTGGGGTTTCAGGTAGATAGGCTTCGGCTGGCAGGCCGTCATCGCAGGCAAGCCAGCTCCCACAGGTGATCGCATTTCAATGTGGGAGCGGGCTTGCTCGCGATGGCGTCAGCCCAGGCGGCACAAGGCTTAAACCATCCCACCCAGCTTCAGCTCGCTTTTCAGATAGGCATAGTAAATCGGCCCCGCCACCACCCCCGGCAGGCCGAACGCTGCCTCAAACACCAGCATCGCCAACAGCAATTCCCATGACTTGGCACTGATCTGCCCGCCGACGATTCGCGCGTTGAGGAAGTACTCGACCTTGTGGATCACGATCAAATACCCCAGCGCCGCCACCGCCACCCAGATCGACAGCGACAGCGCCACGATGGTGATCAGGGTGTTGGAGATCAGGTTGCCGATCACAGGCAGCAGACCGAGCAGGAAGGTCAGCACGATCAGGGTCTTGGTCAACGGCAGGTGAATGCCACACAACGGCAGCACCACTGCCAGGAACACCGCGGTGAAGGCGGTGTTGAGCGCGGCGATCTTGATCTGGGCGAAGACGATGTTGCGAAACGCCTGGACCAACAGGTGCAGGCGGTCGAACAGCGCGGCGGCCAGGGGTTTGCGCTTGGTCAAGTCGGGCACGCGCTGCAAGGCGATGATCGCACCCAGCACCATGCCGATCAGCAAGGTGACGAACATGTGGGCCGCGTCTTTGCCAACCAGTTGCAGTTCGCTCAGGTGCTTGCTTAGCCAATCACCGATGGCCACGCGAAACTCCGCCGCGCTGGCGGGCAAATAGGCGTCGATGGACGGCGGCAATTGCCCGCGCGCGCGGTCGACCACGCCCATGAATTTGTCCAGGGAAGCCCCGGGGTTTTCCGCTTCGTGGAGCAGGAAGCTGATGGCGCCGGCGAAGATCAAGGCCAACACGCTGACGATCAAGGTGCCCAGCAAGGCCACCGCCAGCCAGCGCGCGCGCCGGCCTTCGATCAGGCGTTGCAGTTGAGGGGTGAGCATGTTGACCAGTTCATAGACCAACAGGCCGGCCAGCAGGCTGGGTAGCAATTTCAGCGGCAGTACCAGCAGCAACCCGCCGAAAATGATGATGTAGCTGGACAGCAACAACACATGACGCTGAGAAAACGTTGGCATACAGCCTCAAAACAAACGGCGTTGAAGGATGGGCAGTCTGCCAGCCTTGGAAGAATCAAGCGAGAGCGGGTGTTGTGAATACGATCAAGTGTGGGGGCTGGCTTGCCTGCGATGCGGGCACCTCGGTGTATCCGTCATACCGAGGCAGGCAAGCCAGCTCCCACAGGGGTTCTGCAGCATTCGTGAGCTCGCGATCAGCCCTTGAGGCAGGTGCTCATGAATGTCTTGCGCGCATCACCGGTCAACGCCTTGGTTTTCGCCGACGCATTGCAGTCTTTCATCTTCTGCTGCTGCGGGGTCAGGGTCTTGGCGTCGTTGGCGGCAGGTGCCGACAGGCAGGTCTTCATGAAGGCCTTACGGTCATCGCCCTTGAGCGTCTTGGTGGTGGCCTCGGCATTGCAGGTGGTCATTTTGTTTTGCTGGGCAGTGGCGGCAAAACCCTGGGCACACATCAGCAGGCCCATCATCAACAACGGAATACGCAGCATCTTCATGGAGTTTTCTCCCTGTTACCGTGCCGACGGGCACGGCCTACAGCGCAGTGTAGTCAAAACCTGTTACAACTTCACCGGCCACGAATGTTCGCCCGCCGATATTGCTCCGGCGTGCAGCCGGCGTGGCGTTGGAACATGGCGATAAACGCTGAGGCGGTGCTGTAGCCCAGATCAAACGCCACGTGTTGCACGCTGCGGTCGCTGTCCAGCGCTTCGATGGCCGCCAGGTAGCGCAAGCGCTGGCGCCATTCGCCGAAGCTCATGCCCAGCTCGCGCACAAACTGGCGCGCCAGGGTGCGCTCGCTCACATGCACCTGCTCGGCCCATTGCGCCAGAGGGCGGTTGTCTCCCGGTTCTGCCTGCATGCCCTCCAAGACCCCAAGCAATCCCGGGTGGCGGGCGTAGGGCAGGAAGCAGTCGTGGACCGGCGCCTGCCTGAGCTGGTCCACCAGCACCTGGGCCAGGCGGATATCGGCATCGGTGCGCGGTGCATTGACATCGCGCAGGGCGAAATCCTTGAGGATCGCCTTGAGAATGTCGCTGATCGCCAGGGTGCAAGGCTGCTGCGGCAACTGCTCGCACAGCTGCGGCGCCAGCCCTACGGAGTGGTAGACAATCGCCTCGGCATTGTAGGAACTGTGCTCGGTAAGCGGCGGCACCCACACGGCGTATTGCGGTGGCGACATGAAGCGATTGCCCGCCACTTCCATGCGCATCACACCGCTGGCCGAGTAATCCAGCGAGCCCCATGTGTGCTGGTGGGGGGTGCATTCGGTGTCCGGGGCAAAATCGGAATACCGAAAGTACACCGGGCTGGGCAGGCGGGCGAAATCGGGCAGGCGTACGGTGTGTCGGGACATATTGTCTGGATTCAACGCTCAGTTGTCTGGATCGCAGTATAGGCTTCGATCCAGACAGAGGATAATCCTGCCTCGTCAACACACTGGGTTTCTTTTCAATGCAATACGCGTATCCGCTGCTGGCTATCTTTATCTGGGCCGGCAACACCGTGGTCAACAAATTGGCCGTGGGCTCGATCTTCCCGGCTGAAATCGGCTTTTACCGCTGGCTGTTCGCTGCGTTGCTGTTCACGCCGTTCATGCTCAAACCGGTGGTCGCCCACTGGCCGCAGATCCGTCCCAACCTGGGCAAGATCTTTATCCTCGGCGTGCTCGGCATGGCGGTGTATCAGAGCCTGGCCTATTACGCCGCGACGCTGACCAGCGCCACCAATATGGGCATCATCCTGTCTCTGATGCCGTTGATGGCGCTGACCGCCGCGATCATCAGCCTTGGCCAACGCCTGACCTTCGGTGCGCTGACCGGCGCGGTGCTGTCGTTCGCAGGCGTGGTCGTGGTGGTGTCGGCCGGCAGCCTGGGCGCGTTGCTGCAACATGGGGTCAACCTGGGCGACGGCATGATGCTGGTGGCAACATTGGCTTATGCGGTCTACAGCACCCTGCTGAAAAAATGGCAGCTGCGCCTGCCGCCGTTGGTGCTGCTGTATTTGCAGGTGCTGGTCGCGGTGATGGTGCTGCTGCCGCTGTATCTGTTCTCGGCCAAGGCCGGTTTGGGCTGGGCGAATATTCCGCTGGTGCTATATGCCTGCCTGCTGGCTTCGATGCTGGCACCGCTGGCGTGGATGCACTCGGTCAAGACCCTGGGGCCCAGCCGTACCACGTTGTTCTTCAACCTGCTGCCGCTGATTACCGCGCTGATTGCGGCGGTGGTGCTGAAGGAAGAGTTGGCGCGGTATCACCTGGTGGGTGGCTTGCTGACCCTGGGTGGAGTGATCCTGTCGGAGCGCTGGACCACACCGGTCAGACGCCCTCAGGACACATCCTGTTAAATCCGATAAAACTTTTCGCCTGGCCCGGGACTCACAACCAATAGCGATCACGCCGGCAGAGCGTGGCGTACAACCGGATTAGCCCCAGGAGATTGAAATGACTCAAGCACAACTGACTGACGTTGCGACCCTGCGCAGCCGCGCCCGCCAGAACGTCGAAAACGGTGCCGTGACCGAAGGCTACGACGCCGACCGTCAGGAAATCATCCGACTGCTCAACGAGTCGCTGGCCACTGAACTGGTCTGCGTGTTGCGCTACAAGCGTCACTACTTCATGGCCAACGGCCTCAAGGCCAGCGTGGCTGCCGATGAGTTCCTGGAACATGCGACCCAGGAAGCCGAGCACGCTGACAAACTGGCCGAGCGTATCGTGCAACTGGGCGGCGAGCCGGAGTTCAACCCCGACCTGCTGTCGAAAAACTCCCATGCGCAATACGTGGCGGGTAACACCTTGAAGGAAATGGTCTACGAAGACCTGGTGGCCGAGCGGATCGCAGTAGACAGCTACCGCGAGATCATCCAGTACATCGGTGACAAAGACCCGACTACCCGCCGCATCTTCGAAGACATCCTGGCTCAGGAAGAAGAACACGCGGACGATATGGCGGATATTCTGCAGGATCTGTAATAACTAACACCGCAACATCCCCCTGTGGGAGCGGGCTTGCTCGCGATAGCGTTGGATCAGTTGATAAATCATTGACTGATACCCCGCTATCGCGGGCAAGCCCGCTCCCACAATTACTTCACGGTCTTGGGCGCCTTGCCTTCCTTCATCTGTTGCAGCAACGGTGCGCACTCATTGGGCTCGCCACCGCTTGGGGCAACCAAGGCGAGCAAGCCGGCGGCCGGCCCGGCGATCACGCCCAGGGCGACCATGCCTGCACCACGTAGCGCCAACGGAATGGCTTTCACGCCAGCATTGGGCTTGATGAAAGGTCCATTGACGTAAAGCGGTGAACGCAGGGAGAACAGGCGAAAACCCTTGGATTCCGGCGTGATGGTCAGGTCCAGTTGCTCGGTGGCCATATTCGCGGTGCCGTCGATGTAGATGATCGCGTTCTCGGTATCGAACACAAACAACCGTGTGGTCGCCAGGCCCGTCTTGATGCCGAAGTCCGCCGCCGCGCAGTTGATCTTTACCTCTTCGTCGCCGAACAGGCGGCCGACCACGTAGTTGCCCACGTTGAGCCCGGCGATTTCCATCAGGCTTCGGCTGATGGCACCATCGTTGATGAGCATCTTCAGGTCACCGTTGGATGTGCCCAACAGTGCCGCCACCGAGTTACCGCGCCCGGTAATATCAGCATCGCCGTTGAGTTCACCGAAGCTGGTTTTCATCGGTTCGAAAGTCGGGAACAACTGCTTAAGCTTGAAGTTGCGCGCCGTCAGCTTGGCGCGGCCCTCCATCGGCGTAGTGCGGCCGTTCAAGCGAATCTGCGCATCGAGCTTCCCACCGGCCACGCCAAAGCGCAGGGGTTCAAGGCTCAGTTGGCCGTCGTTGAGCACCAGGTGGGTGTAGAGGTCGGTAAAGGGCAAGTCGGCACTGTGCACGATACGCTTGCCGGTGAACTCCACATCGGCATCCATATCGCGCCAACGCTCGGTGCGGAACTCCTCAACCGGCAGCACTTTGGTCGCCGGTTGCTTGCTTTCACCGCCACGGGCTTTTTGCTTGGCGTTGGAGTCCGCGCCAATCAAAGGCGCCAGGTCATCCATCAGCAGTTGGTTGGACACCAGCGCGCCACTGAGCTTGGGCCGTGGCTGGCTGGCAACATAGGCCAGGTCGCCGTGGATGTCGCTGTTGCCAATCTTGCCGTTGAAGTTCTCGTAGCGAAAGGAGGCGCCGCTGGCCTCATGCAGTTTGGCGATCAGGTGGCCGTCGGTGGAATAGGCCGGCGAATCCGGCAGAGTCACGCCGGTCAGCGGATACAGGTTGCCCAGACTGCTGCCTGAAAGCTTCAGGCGCAAGTCCAGGGCGCCGAGGTTCAGCGGGTCGGTCAGGGTGCCGGCCAGGGCGATGCTGGTGTCCGCGATCTTGACCTGGGCTTGCAGCGGGAACGGCTTGGCCGCGTCCTGCAAGGCCAGCAAGCCACCGATCTTGCCCGTGCCCGCGAGCTTCTGACCATGATATTGACCTTTGACCTTGAGGCCGAACGCGTAGTCCTGGGGCGCCGAGCCTTTTTCCAGGGCCTTCTTGGCATCGGCGTCGCCGACGATTTCACCGAAGGGGATCGGCTTGCCCAGCGGGTCGATGATCACATCCAGCTGGGTCTTGAGGCTTTGATCGTCAAGGGTCACATGGCCTTTGTCGAAGCCGATGGCGCCAATATCCACCACCCAGTTGGACGGTTCGGCGTTGGGGTCCTTGGGGTCGAACTTGAACGTCCAGTTGGCGCGGCCATCCGCCAGGCGCTGCAACTGGGCACTGGGTTCGGTGAGGTCGATGCGGGGGATCACCACACGCTGCACCAGCAAGGCCAGGGGCGAAATGCGCAGCTCAACCTTCTTGAGCGTGACCATCTGCGGTTGTTTCGACCAATCGGGGTTACCCAGGGTCAGGTCTTCGGCAATCACATGGGGCCACGGCACCCAGGCGCGCCAGCCGCCTTCATCGGGCTCACGCTGCCACACCACCGCGAGGTTGCCGTTAATGGCGAATGGACGATGCAGTTCTTCGGAGACTTTGGCATTGAGGGGCGGCTTGATGCGGTTCCAGTCGAAGAACACCAACACCAGTACCACGATGGCAATCAACAGAACGAAGCTGGCGCAGCTCCAAGCGAGAATTTTACGAGTGCGCGTCATTGCACAGGGCTCCTGAATACGACTGGCTGGGCAACAGCCTTTTAAACAGCTTATAGGACTACGACTGGCAAAGTGCCTGGGGGTTTAACGCAACGGCGGATTTAGCCGAAAAAAGCGATTTTCCTGATCAACCAGACAATTTTCCCCATCGACGACGCACCATTGTTACCCAGGTTCGTGTCGAAAATACCCACATCGGTGCAAAGCCGCGGGCTTGAGAGGCTCGATCTAGAGCCTCCGGCGAGAACAATCAATTCTGTTGATTATTACCATTGTGTTTATGAACTTTTATATCGACTTATCAAGGGTAACATTAACCCTGTACCCACTTTATCGCCCTCCCTAGGAGCAACCATCATGAAACGCCAATTACTCGCTACCGTTCTGTTATCTGTCCTGGCTTCCAGCGCCTTTGCCCTGCCAGCTGCCGAACAGGCCACCCCACAGAACAAAGCCCAAGCCGTGCAAACCAGCCAAACCGTGGCTCGCAGCGGTTCGCAAGAAGACGAAAACCGTGATTACGCCAAAGGCGCCGTAGCTGAAAATGGCTACAACCGTCTGCAAGAGAAAGGTTTGGTCGAAGGCGGTGCTGAACAAGCCAACAAACGTGCCTACACCGAAGGCGTTGCTGAAGGCGGTGCCGACCGTCTGCAAGAACTGCATCAAGCACAGAGCTAAGCCTGTGGTGGCCCAGAAAAAAGCCCGATCTGCCGATCGGGCTTTTGCTTTTATATAGACCGCGTCACGCCCCGCCCCTGCCAAGTTCGACGCCGGCAAAGCGCTTTTGCTAGAGTGCGTCGCTGTACTTGCCGACAAAGCTCATCCGCTCATGCTGCCCCGCGCCGAACAGAAGCAACAGACCCGCCTCGCCCTGATGGACGCAGCCCGCCATCTGATGGAGTGCGGCCGTGGGTTTGGCAGCCTGAGCCTGCGTGAAGTGGCCAAGACGGCGGGTATCGTGCCCACCGGTTTCTATCGCCATTTCGCCGATATGGACCAGTTGGGGCTGGTACTGGTCAGCGAGGTCGGCCAGACCTTTCGCGCCACGATCCGCCTGGTGCGCCACAACGAATTCGTGATGGGCGGCATCATTGATGCCTCGGTGCGCATCTTTCTCGATGTGGTTTCGGCTAACCGCTCTCAGTTCCTGTTCCTGGCTCGCGAACAGTACGGCGGCTGCCTGGCCGTGCGCCAAGCCATCGCCGCCCTGCGCGAAGACATCACCCGCGACCTGGCCGCCGACCTGACGCTGATGCCCAAACTCCAGCACTTGGATGCCGAAGGTTTGCATGTGATGGCCGACCTGATCGTCAAGAGCGTGTTCGCCACCCTGCCCGATATCATCGACCCACCGGCCCACGCCCTGCCGGCCCACCTTACGCCCCAAGCGAAAATCACCCAGCAACTGCGCTTTATCTTTATCGGCCTCAAGCATTGGCAAGGGCTGGGCAGCACCGAATAAAGCAATCAACCCGCCGTGTGGAACCGTTTGGCGGTGGTGTAGTGCTTGTTCCAGTAGCTATTGCTCAATGAATCGATACGAATGGTTTTGCCGGTGCGCGGCGAATGAATGAATTTGCCGTGGCCAATGTAAAGCCCGACATGGCTGACCTGGCCGCGCCCGTTGCCTTTGAAAAACACCGCATCCCCAGGCTTCAACGCATTGCGCTTGATGGTCGCCGCCGATGACCGGTGCATGGCCGTGGTGGTGCGCGGTATCTGGATATTGGCCTGGGTCTTGAACAGATACACCAGGAAGCTGCTGCAATCGAAGCCCTGCTCCGCCGAGGTGCCGCCCCACTTATAGGGCGTACCGAGCAACTCATGGGCGCGGTCGATCACGTCGTCGATGGAAGCCGGCTTGAGGCTTTGCAGCGACGAGCCGAAGCTGGCGCGGGGCTGAAAATTGGCCGATGCCGATGAAATAAAGAAGGTCAGGCTGACCAGGCATATACAGAAAATTGATCGAAGCATGATGAACGTCGCGGTGGTATTAAACAGGGCGCATAGCCTAAAGAACCCTCAGGTAATCTCATGAACTCCAAATCCTCATGATTCGTAGGACAAATCCTAAAAACTGCCTACAGAGAAAAAGATGAAAGAAATTTCATCAAGACAAGCGCCTCCATCAACGCAAAACGCCCTTCGCCGGTGCTATAAACCTCGCCACGCACCAAATTGATTCACACACTGAATTATCTGACGCCCTATTGAGCAGCATGCCTGCCTGACTACAGGGAATTCCGACTCAATTCCGTGATTGGCAAGCCCCTTGCTCTAGGTCTTTCATCGCTCACAGCTGGAAGCTCTCTGATGCTGGTGATACATCGCCGAATCGCCCCCCAAGCCCTCTGGGCCGCCGAGTTGCTGCTCAATTACGAAGCCCGCAGCAAAAGCCGCCTGCGCTGTTTCAGTGCCGACGGTGAAGACGTCGGCCTGTTTTTGGAGCGGGGCCAGCCGCCCTTGCACGATGGTGAATTCCTACAGGCAGAAGACGGACGCGTCGTACGGGTGTGCGCCCGCCCTGAACAACTGCTGCATGTCACCTGCCGCAACGCGTTCGAGTTGACTCGCGCCGCCTATCACCTAGGCAACCGCCATGTAGCCCTGCAAGTCGGTGACGGTTGGCTGCGCCTGCTCGATGACTACGTGCTCAAGGCCATGCTTGAACAGCTGGGTGCCGATGCACAGACCATCGAAGCGCCGTTTCAACCCGAGCACGGCGCCTATGGCGGCGGCCATCATCATTCGCGCCATGGGGATGAAGACTTCAACTACGCCCCCAAGCTGCATCAGTTCGGCGTACGTCTATGAACCCAGCCTGGGCGCTTCTACGCCTGGCCAGTCCGCAATTGCCGATTGGCGGCTACAGCTATTCCCAGGGCCTGGAAATGGCGGTGGACAACGGCCGCGTGCAGGATGCCGCGAGCGCCCGACGCTGGATCAGTGACCAGTTGCTGCTCAACCTGGCGCGTTTCGAAGCACCGCTGTTGCTCGCCCATTGCCGCGCAGCCATCGAGCAGGACTGGGCACAACTGGCGCAGTGGTGCGACGAGCATCGCGCCAGCCGTGAGAGCCGGGAGCTGTATCAGGAAAGCCGCCAGATGGGCTACTCCCTGCAACAGTTGCTCAACGGCTTGCCGGAACTGGACGACAGCGCCCGTGACTTTCTCGCTCAACGCGACGAACCGCACCTGGCCCTTGGCTGGGCCTTGGCCGCGCGCGCCTGGCACATCAACGCCGACGACGCCCTCGCCGCCTGGCTGTGGAGCTGGCTGGAAAACCAATTGGCCGTGCTGATGAAAACCCTTCCACTGGGCCAGCAAGCCGCCCAGCGTCTAACCAGTGAACTGCTGCCGCTGCTGCAACAAGCCCAGCAGGATGCCGAGCGCATTAACCCTAACCATTTGGGCAGCGCTGCTTTTGGCCTGTCCCTGGCGTGCATGGCCCACGAGCGCCAGTACAGCCGCCTGTTCCGTTCCTGATTCTGGAGAAGCACATGAACACACAACCCCTGCGCGTCGGTATCGGCGGCCCGGTAGGCTCGGGCAAGACCGCCCTGACCCTGGCCCTGTGCCTGGCGCTGCGCGATCGCTACAACCTGGCGGTGGTGACCAACGACATCTATACCCGTGAAGATGCCGACTTCCTGGTGCGCAACCAGGCCCTGGCGCCGGAGCGCATCATCGGCGTGGAAACCGGCGGCTGCCCACACACGGCGATTCGCGAAGATGCCTCGATCAACCTGGAGGCCGTGGACCAACTCAACCGTCGTTTTCCGGGCCTGGACCTGATTCTGGTGGAGTCCGGCGGCGACAACCTGTCGGCCACCTTCAGCCCGGAACTGTCGGACCTGACCATCTATGTGATCGATGTGTCTGCGGGCGACAAGCTGCCGCGCAAGGGCGGGCCTGGCATTTGCAAATCCGACCTGCTGGTGATCAACAAAATCGACCTGGCCCCGCTGGTCGGCGCGTCGCTGGACCTGATGAACAGCGACACTCAACGCATGCGCAACGGCAAACCCTTTGTGTTCAGCAACCAGAAAACCGGGGTCGGCCTGGATGACATCGTCGCCTTCATCGAACGCCAGGGCCTGCTGACCGCCGCCTGATCAACCCATAAGGAACCTGTCCATGAGACTCAACAGACTTTTCGCCGCCGCCGCGCTGCTGCTCGCGCCTGCCCTGGCCTTCGCCCATCCGGGCCATGGCGACAATGGCCTGATGGCCGGTATCAGCCATCCCCTGGGCGGCCTCGATCACTTGCTGGCCATGCTTGCGGTAGGCCTCTGGGCGGCCCAACAAAAAGGCGCCGCGCGCTGGGCGCTGCCATGCACCTTTGTCGGCACCATGCTGATCGGCGGCGTGCTGGGTTTTGAAGGGCTGCAACTGCCGGCGCTGGAAAGCGGGATTGCTGCTTCGGTGCTGGCCTTGGGCCTGGCGGTAGCATTGGCGGTGCGGCCGCCGCTGTTCGTGGCCGTGGGCGCCACGGCGTTGTTTGCGCTGTTTCATGGCGTGGCCCATGGCCTGGAACTGCCGGATATGACCAGCCCTTGGGCGTATGCGGCTGGGTTTGTAGGGGCGACCGCCGTGTTGCACGCTGCGGGTTATGCGGTGGTGCGCTTTTTGCCGGCGGCTGCAGCGCCACTGGTGCGAGTGGCCGGGGCGGCTTCGGCGGCGACTGGGGTTTGGTTGCTGGCGGGCTGAGGAAAAGATCGTTCCCACGCTCCGCGTGGGAATGCAGCCTAGGACGCTCTGCGTCCCAAAGCATGACGCAGAGCGTCATAAAATGCATTCCCACGCAGAGCGTGGGAACGATCAGCCTGCTACCATGAGCGCCTACACCCCTGCCGTGACGACGCCAGCCAATGCCCATCGCTTCCCCCTCTTCCCTGACGCCTGTGCTCACGCACTTCCATGACCTGATCGTGCCTCTCTGGCAAGGCCCGGGCTGGAATGCCGACCTGGCACTGCCCTTTGAGGCCCTGGACGCCGACCACCAGCCACTGCCCCCCCAGCGCTATCGCGCCATGGCCTGCGCCCGGCAGCTGTACCTGTTCGCCAGCCTGATCGGCGAACCCGGCGCGGCTTTCGCCGAAGAACGTGCGGCAGCGCTGTTTCGCTCCCTGCAACGGCACTTTCATGATGCCGAACACGGTGGCTGGTTCTACAGCATCGACCCTGCCGGCCAACCGCTGGACAAGCGCAAAGACCTCTACACCCACGCCTTCATTATTTTTGCCTGCGCCCATTACTGGGCCAAGATGCGTGAGCCGTTGGTGGAATCGGTGCTCAACGCTGCCCTGGAAGTCGTCGCCCAACGTTTTGCCACCGGTGACGGCTTGTACGAGGCCGTACTGGAGCGCAACTGGGCCTCGCTCGACTCCGGCCCGTTGCAAAACCCGCTGATGCACCTGGCCGAAGGTTTCCTGGCCACCCTCGCGGTGCGTGAGGACGCCCAGGTACAAGCGGCCCTGCTGGCACTGGCGACGGCCATGCAGCAACGTTTCATCGACCGCGAGCACGGCGTGATGATGGAAAAACCTGTGGGCGCTGTGGATAACTGGTTTGAGCCGGGGCATCAGTTCGAATGGTTCTTTTTGCTCGAGTCTTCAGCTGCGCTACGCGGCACCGCGCTGCATGGCTCGCTGACACGGGCATTTGCCTATGCCGAGCAAAAGGGTGTGGATAAGTTAAGCGGGGCGGTCAGCGGCATGCTTGCGCTGGATGGCACGGTGCGCGACGGTACCCAACGGATCTGGGCACAGGCGGAGTACCTGCGGGCGTTGACCTTGCGGCCAGGCAGTGAAGCGGTGCTGCAGCGTCAGTTGCAGGCGCTGCAACAGCGCTTTTTGCATGCCAAGGGTTGGCATGAATGCCTGGATGCCGAGGGTAAGGTGAGCCGACGGGATATGCCTTCGACTACGCCTTATCATTTGGCGACTTGCTATCAGGGCTTGGTCCAGCATCTGGGCTGACCTGCTGGGCCCATCGCAGGCAAGCCAGCTCCCACAGTTGATAGTGTTCGCACATTTAAATGTGGGAGCTGGCTTGCCTGCGATAGCCTCACCTCGCTCTAACAGACTTTAGGCAATCCACTTGCGATCCCCGGTAAAACTGATCGTCAACCACCGCGCCGCATCCGCCGCCCCAAGCCCTGTGGATATCTCTTCCCGCAGCCCATCGAGAGTCGCGACGTTATCCACCGGGTAATTCGCTGGCAGCACCACATGAATTTCGATAAACCGCGCACGCCCGTGCTTCTGCACATAGGACACATAGTCGTCGAAACCATGCTTGGCCTGCGCGGCGTCCATCACTTCGCGGACCTTGTCGTCCAAGTGATCCGGCGCGATGCCCAACACTTCGCGCAGCGCTGGGCGCAGGATCTTGAATGCTGGCGCCAGCATGCTCAGGGCCAGCAGGATCAGAATCAACGGGTCCACGTAGACCGCCCACTCGCCATAGCCCTGGGACTTGAGCAACAGTGCGGCCAGGAAGCTGATCAGCAAGCCCACCGACAGCATCGCGTCCACCAGCCAACTGATGTTGTCGAACTGGATCAATGACGATTTGAGTGTGCGATTGCGGTAGCGCACATAGAAGAAGTAGGCGAACTCCACGACGGTAAACACCGCCGCATAAATGATCACCAGCCCTAACTCGATTTCGCGCCCGCCATTGATAATGCCGAACACGCCATTGAGGAACGCGTAGATGGCGATCAGCAGCAGGAAACTGCCTTCGATCAACAGCACCATTGGCTCCAGGTGCCAATAGCCGAACTGGAAACGCTCGTTGCTTTTCTTGGCGATCAGCTTGGCCGTGATCAGCATCAGCACCTTGATGGCGGTGGCGATCAGCGAGAAAAAACCGTCGAACAGAATGGATTGGGCGCCGGATATCACACCCGTGACAATCCCGGCGATCGCGACTGCGAACATCAGGATAGTCGATTGTTTGAGCAGTGCCTGCTCACCTCGGTTACTCACATTGCCTCCTGTCAAAACCTTTAAACCGCTGGGTGCGGTGGGGTTTTCAGGCGGGCAGTGTACCTTATGCCGCATTTTGGCCGATTTGCCGCCATCGCAGGCAAGCCCCCTCCCACATTTGGATGTGTGAATACCGTCAAATGTGGGAGCTGGCTTGCCTGCGATGGCAGCGACGCGGTCTTAGCCTTTGGCCCCACGCTCAATCGCAAACCCAGCCCAGGTCTGGCTCACCGGCATCAACTCCAGGCGGTTGATGTTCACGTGCGCCGGGGTGTTCATCACCCAGAAAATCGTATCGGCAATGTCCTGCGGCTGGATCGGCTCGGCACCTGCGTAGGTGGCGTCATAACGCGCCTGGTCACCGCCGAAGCGCACCAGGGAGAACTCGCTTTCACACAAGCCCGGCTCGATATTGGTCACGCGCACGCCGGTGCCTTGCAGGTCGCAGCGCAGGTTCAACGAAAACTGCTTCACGAACGCCTTGGAACCGCCATACACATGGCTGCCCGGGTACGGGTAGTTACCGGCGATGGAGCCCAGGTTGATGATCCCGGCCCCGCGGCCATGGGCAATCAGGCGCGGCAACAGCAGGTTGGTGGTGGTCAGCAGGCCCTTGATGTTGGTATCGACCATGGTTTCCCAATCGTCGAGGTCGCACTTGGGCGCAGGGTCGGTGCCCACGGCCAGGCCGGCGTTGTTGATCAGGCCGCGCAGCGTGGCGAACGACGGCGGCAGGTTGGCGATGGCCTCCTCCATGCCTTTGCGGTCGCGCACATCCACCACCAGGCCATGCACTTCGGTCTGCTTGGAAAGCTCTTGGACCAAGGCATTCAAGCGCTCGGCACGACGACCGGTGAGCACCAGTTTCCAGCCGGCCTCGGCAAAACGACGGGCACAGGCTTCGCCGAAACCTGAAGTAGCGCCAGTGATAAACAGCGTGTCGGACATGGTGTTCTCCTTGCGGGCATCGGGAAAAAAACAGCCAGCAGAATGCCCTTACGCCGCGTTTGCGGCAACCGCTGTGCACACACGCGCATGCTTGACTGATCACTTTTTAATCAAGCGACGCAAAGCCTTATAAACCGTAGCTTGCAGCCATATGCGCGCAGGTTATCCACAACTGCGCCCACAGTCTTTGGGGGCAAGTGCAAACGGCTCAAAGCCACTGTGTACAAGGGTTGCAGGCGGTTTTATAAAGTTTTTTGCTTGACCTGGGCAAGCGCCTATGTAGCCGGCGACAAATGCTGAAAAACACAACGATGGCTCCAGGCCAGTCATTGCGGCCCCTGCGCGCGTCTTTCCAGAGTTTAATCACAGACTTATCCACAGGCCGGAACGACTTATTTCGTTCATATACCTGTGTCTTTAAACAGGTTGACAAACCCTTGAGACGGTCGCGAAAAACACACTGATCGAAAAACAACCAACACGCTACAAGCCACGTGGTTAAAGGCTTTCAGCCAGCTACTCCCACGTTACCCACAGCCGGTTCCACAGTGGATGGGGACAAGTCAAAACTGTGACAAAACAGGGATTTGCGGCGACTATATGTCGCGCTTTTGAGGTGGGCTGGATTTGTTTTCCACAATTTGGTTGAGCGCTTGTGGACATCGCAAAAACAAATGTGGGAACCGGCTTTGGGTGGGAGCTAACTTGCCTGCGATGCGGCCACCTCGGTATGTCAGCTAAACCGAGGTGATGCTGTCGCGGGCAAGCCCGGCTCCCACATAAGGCCCGGTTCCCACAGGGTTGATGCGCCTGGATCTTAGGTCAGTGGCCGCCCAGGTAGGCGTTGCGCACGTCCTCGTTCACCAGCAACTCCTTGCCGGTGCCGGTCAGGCGAATCTCACCATTGACCATCACATACGCTCGGTCCGACAGGCGCAGCGCATGGTTGGCGTTCTGCTCCACCAGGAAGATGGTCATACCGGTGGACGCCAGCTCGCGCAGGGTGGAAAAGATCTGCTTCACCACAATCGGCGCCAACCCCAGGCTTGGCTCATCGAGCAGCAACAGCTTGGGCCGGCTCATCAGCGCACGGGCGATGGCGAGCATTTGTTGCTCACCACCGGACATGGTCATCGCCCGCTGGTTGCGCCGCTCCTTGAGCCTGGGGAACAGCTCGAACATGCGTTGCATGTCCTCGCTGGCGAACTTGTCGCCAATGGGGATAGTGCCCATCAGCAGGTTTTCCTCGACGGTCATGTCGGGGAACACCCGCCGCCCTTCCGGCGACTGCGCAATGCCGTTGGAAGCGATGTAGTGGGACGATTTGTGGGTAATGTCGACGCCGTTGTAGAGGATCTGCCCCGACTCGGCCCGAGGCTGACCGAAGATCGACATCAGTAACGTGGACTTACCCGCGCCATTGGAGCCGATCAGGCTGACGGTTTCGCCTTCGTTGATGTGCAGCGAGACTTTTTTCAGGGCCTGGATCGGGCCGTAGAACACGTCCAGGTCCTTCATTTCGAGGATAGGTGCACTCATACCAACTCCTCTTCATCCGCGCCCAGGTAGGCGGCGATCACTTTCGGGTCGTTGCGGATCGCATCCGGGCCGCCTTCGGCGATCACGTTGCCGTGGTCCAGCACCACAATGTGGTCGGAAATACTCATCACCATGCCCATGTCGTGTTCGATCAGCACCACCGTAAGGTCGTGTTCGTCGCGCAGCAGGCGAATCATCGCGCTGAGGGCTTCGGTTTCCTGTGGATTGAGGCCCGCTGCCGGTTCGTCCAGGCAGATGATCTGCGGCCGCGTGCACATGGCGCGGGCGATTTCCAGGCGGCGCTGCTGGCCGTAGGAGAGCTCGCCGGCCAGACGGTTGGCGCAGTCCACCAGGTCGACCACTTCCAGCCAGTAGAATGCGCAGTCCAGCGCATCGCTTTCGGCCTTGCGGTAGCCTTTGGTATTGAGGATGCCGGCAAGCATGTTGCGGTTGACCCACATGTGCTGGGCCACCAGCAGGTTTTCCAGCACCGACATTTCCTTGAACAGGCGAATGTTCTGGAAAGTGCGCGCCAGGCCGGCACGGTTCACCAGATGGGTGCCGCCGAACATCTTGTAGTACACGCGGCTGAGGAAGCTTTTGGGCGAGACAAAGTCGGTGGCCTCAAAGCGCTCACCCAGCAACTGAATGACGTTGGTTTGCTTGCCCCGCACGTTGAGCTCGATCTTGCCGCCACTGGCTTTGTAAAAGCCGGTGAGGCAGTTGAACACCGTGGTCTTGCCGGCGCCGTTGGGGCCGATCAGGGCGAAGATCGAGTTGCGTTTGACCTGTAGGCTCACATCACTGAGGGCCTTGATGCCCCCGAAGTGCATCATCAGGTGTTCGACAGACAGCACGACTTCCTTGCTCATGGCGCTACCCCCTTGCGTGGCGTCACACCGGTACGACTAATCCGAATCAAGCCACGCGGTCGCCAGATCATCATCACCACCATCAACACCCCAAACAGCAGCACGCGGTACTCGGAAAAACTACGCAGCAGTTCCGGCGCCACGGTCAACACGAACGCTGCGATCACCACGCCGACCGTCGAGCCCATGCCGCCCAACACCACGATGGCGAGGATCAACGCCGACTCGAAGAAGGTAAACGACGATGGGTTGACGAAGCCCTGGTAGCTGGCAAAGAACACCCCGGCCAAACCGGCGGTGGACGCGCCGATGGTGAAGGCCGAGAGTTTGACCAGCACATGGTTCAGGCCCATGGAACGGCAGGCGATTTCATCTTCGCGCAGGGCTTCCCAGGCGCGACCGACCGGCATGCGCGTCAGGCGATGCTTGATGTACAGCACGGCCAGCACCACCAGAAACAGCACGATGTAGATGAACATGAACTTGATGTTGGGGTTGTAATCGATGCCGAAAAACTCGTGAAACGGAATGCCGCCATCCTTCGCACGCTTGCCGAACTCCAGGCCCAGGAAGGTCGGTGACGGCACGGGCATCCCGTTCGGGCCGCCGGTGAACGACAGCCAGTTGTTGAGCACCAGGCGTATGATTTCACCAAAACCCAGGGTCACGATGGCCAGGTAGTCACCGTGCATTCGCAGCACCGGGAAGCCGAGTATGCACCCCGCCAACGCCGCCGCGATGGCCGCCAGTGGCAGCACCGTCCAGAAGCCCAGGCCCAGGTATTGATAACCCAGCGCCAGGCCGTAGGCACCGATGGCATAGAACGCCACGTAACCCAGGTCGAGCAGGCCCGCCAGGCCCACCACGATGTTCAGCCCCAGGCCGAGCAATACGTAGATCAGCCCCAGGATCACCACGGTGAGCAGGTACTTGTTGGCAAAGATCGGGAACACGATGGCGATCACGATCAACGCCGGGATGATCCAGCGCAGCCGCGACTTGTAGTCCGGTGGCAGCACGTGCACGCCGGAGCCGCTGCTCTCGAACCCCTGCAGGATCTTCACGCCCTTGGAAGTTTGCAGGAACAGGCTCAAGGCAAAGCGCCCGGCCATCACGATAGCGACCAGCACGGCAACCCGCGCAGGTTCCAGGTTGAAGCTGTAGCCGTCGAGCACCACGCCGACAATCGGGCCGAATACGATCAGCGAAATCAGCCCCGCGAGGACCGTATCGACCACACTTTTCTTGATATCAATGGATTTGGCAGCAGACATGTTTACACCTTCGCCACAAGTGGGCGACCAAGCAGGCCCTGGGGACGGAAAATCAGAATCACCACCAGCAGGGAGAAACTGAACACGTCTTTGTAGTCAGAGTTGATCAACCCCGAGAACAGCGACTCGGAGATACCGAGGATGATCCCGCCCAGCATCGCCCCAGGCAGGGAGCCGATGCCGCCGAGGACCGCCGCGGTAAACGCCTTGATGCCGATGATGAAGCCGGCATAGAAGTCGAAGGTGCCGTAGTTGAGGGTGATCAGCACGCCGGCCAGGGCAGCCATGGCTGCGCCGATGACGAACACGTAGGAGATCACGCGGTCGGTGTTGATGCCCAGGATCGAGGCCATCTTGCGGTCTTGCTGGGTGGCGCGGCACATGCGGCCGAGCTTGGTGTATTTGATGATGTAGGTGAGCAAGGCCATGCCGGCGAACGCCGCCACGAGGATGAACACTTTGGTGTAGGTCAGTTGCACGAACCCGGTGCCGATATCGACGCGCCAGGCGCCGGCCAGCAGGGTGGGAATGCCTTGTTGCTTGGCGCCCTGGGCGATCTGCGCGTAGTTCTGCAGGATCAGCGAGATACCGATGGCGCTGATCAGCGGTGCCAGGCGGGTGGAGTTACGCAGGGGTTTGTAGGCGACACGCTCAATCACCCAACCGTACACGCCGGTGACGACTACGGTGAAGATCAAAGTACCGAGAATGAGCAGCGGGAAGGATTCGATGCCGAAGTAAGCCAGCAGTGCCAGACTGATCGCCGCGAGGTAAGCGGAAATCATATAAACCTCGCCGTGGGCGAAGTTGATCATGCCAATGATGCCATAGACCATTGTGTAGCCGATGGCGATCAGGCCATAGACCGACCCGAGGGTCAGGCCGTTGACCAGTTGCTGCAGGAAAATACCATCCATAACGCAATCTCACGCGGTGAGCACCTGCACACCGGTGGGTGTGCGGCGCTTCTGGAGGAAAAGACAGGTTTGTTGCAATAGAGCAGGCAACCAGGCCCTCTGTGGGAGCTGGCTTGCCTGCGATAGCGGTTTCACATTCAACACAGGGTTGGCATTGAGTCCGTCATCGCGGGCAAGCCCGGCTCCCACAGGGATCAAGGTGTTCAGGCCGTCGCGTTATTACTTCTGCTTTTCCAACTGATGGTATTTGCCGTCTTTGTCCCACTGGTAAACCACGTAGTCAGAGACTTTCAGGTCGCCCTTGGCATCCCAGGCTTTTTCGCCCATGACGGTTTTAACCGGGTTGGCCTTGAGCCACTTGGCAGCGTCTTCGCCCTTGTTGGACTTGGCACCGTTGAAGCCGGCGGCCAGGGCCTGGATCGAGGCGTAAGCGTACAGGGTGTAGCCTTCAGGCTCGGTACCGTTCTTGCGGAACTCTTCCACGACCGTCTTGCTGTCTGGCAGCAGGCGCGGGTCGGCGCCGAAGGTCATGTACACACCATCAACGTACTGCGCGCCGCCGGCGGTGGCTACCAGTTCGTCGGTGACCACGCCGTCATCGGACATGAACTTGACGTCTTTGAGGCCCGCTTCGCGGATCTGGCGCACCAGTGGGCCGGCTTCCGGATGCAAGCCGCCGAAGTACACGACGTCGGCGCCCAGGGAACGGATCTTGGTAACCAGGGCGCTGAAGTCTTTCTCGCCCCGGGTCAGGCCCTCTTCCAGCACCGGCTTGACGCCGCGCTTGGTCAACTGCGCAGCGGTGGCGTCGGCCAGGCCTTTGCCGTAGGTGTCTTTGTCGTTGATCACCGCGACTTTCTTGCCCTTGAGCACGTCGACAATGTAGTCGCCGGCCACGATGCCTTGCTGGTCGTCACGCCCGCACATACGGAACATGGCGCCCAGGCCGCGTTCGGTCACTTGTGGGTTGGTGGAGCCTGGGGTGATGGCGATGATGCCCGCTTCGTCGTAAACCTCAGACGCCGGGATGGTGTTGGATGAGCAGAAGTGCCCGACCACACCGATCACTTTGTCCTGGTCGGCCAGGCGGTTGGCCACGGCCACGGCCTGCTTGGGTTCGCAGGCGTCATCGCCCGCCACCAGCTTGATCTGCTCGCCGTTGATGCCGCCGGCCTTGTTGATAACGTCGGCTGCCGCCTGGGCACCCTTCATGTACTGCTCACCGAAAGCGGCGTTGGCACCCGTCATCGGGCCCGCCACACCAATTTTCACATCAGCTTGAACAAACGTAGAAACACCCAGCGCCGCAGCAACGGCGAGGGCCAGAAAACCTTTCTTGTAAAACGTCTGGGACATGAGTGGTGCTCCGATATTTTTGATTTTTGGCACGACAACTTGCATTCAAACTTTTCACTGAAAGCTCAGAGCAAGCCGCGTGCCATTACTTTTTTATTCTTCAAAAAGACACGGTGTCATTGTTATTACAGGCGTTTCGACGCCTTTTGCCAGGACGTGCAACCGTCTAGCGTCTACGGGTGCAACCAGCACTGCAAAAAAGTACAACCCTGGTAGGTCGCACCTGCAACCACAGGCATAAACGACAGTTCCTACAGCTGTAACAACGTGCGTAACGGAACTGCACATTTACAGTGCGTGATTGCTACGACTTGCACCAATACAGATGGGTAGCCTGCTAAGAAAACGCAGGCTTCTGAGGGGTATTTCGCTGATCAGATCACGATCCTCAGGCATTGCCCGGCGTGATAGAGCGAGAAGCCGGCTTCATACAGGCAACTGCGCAGGCCCACAGCGGCCAGAGGTTGCATAGGGGCAAAAGGGATCGGTAAGGCTTGGGGGTCCTGGTGACACAGGTAGTCGGCAAACGCCTTGCCCACTACGCTGCCGGTGGTCACCCCGCGCCCGTTATAACCGGTAACCGCCACCAGGCCGGGGGCCGGTTCGAACAGGCGCATCAAGTGGTCGGGGGTGAACGCGATGCAGCCGGTCCAGGTGAATTCCCATTGCACCGATTTGAGGTACGGGAAGTAGTGTTGCTGCACCCGATCGGCCCATGCCTTGAGGAACCACGCCGGCTTCTGGTTGCCGTTACCCAGGCTGCCCAGCAACAGGCGCCCGTCGGCATCGCGGCGAATACTGCTCAGGACCTGGCGCGTGTCCCACGAACCCTGGCCGCCGGGGAGGATCTGCTTGGCCGTGTCATCGGTCAGCGGCGCCGACGCCACTTGGTAGTAATAGCCGGGGAAAAAGTTACGCCGCAGTTCGGTCCATTCGCCTTCGGTGTAGGCGTTGGAGGCGATCACCACCTGCGCGGCCTGCACCGCGCCCTCGGCGGTCTGCACCGACCAATCGGCGCCTTGGCGTTCAAGCTGGGTGACCGGAGAATGGTCAAACAACTGCCCGCCCAACGCTGCGGCGGCATTTGCCAACCCAGTGGTGTAGCCCATGGGGTTCAAGGTGCCGGCGCGCCGATCCAGCAACGCGGCGGCGATTTTCCGGGTACCGGTGGCGTGCTCGCAGGCCTGGCCGGTGAGTAACTCAACCGGTGCGCCACGGCGCTTCCACTGCTGCTCACGGCTGCGCAAATCCGCCTCGCCACGGGCGTTGTGCGCCATGTGCAAGGTGCCTTCACGGCGCAATTGGCAGTCGATGTTGTACTTGTCGATCAGGCTGAACACCAGGGACGGCGCCGCACCCAACATGCGGTTGAGCTGACTGCCCACCGCTGTGCCGAAACCGGCCTCGATCTCGTCCGGTGGAATCCACAGGCCGGCGTTGACCAGCCCTACGTTGCGCCCCGAGCCGCCGTGACCGGTGCGATGGGCCTCCAGTACGACGACGCTTTTACCTTGTTCCAGCAAATGAATGGCCGCCGACAAACCGGTGATGCCGGCGCCGATCACGCACACATCCACCTTGACCGCGCCCTTGAGCGCGGCTCGGTCGGGACGGCCTGGGGTGAGGTGTTCCCATAAACATGTTTCGCGCAGTGCCATTGCCAGACTCCGGGATGAATTCACCACCGCTCGTTCCCACGCTCTGCGTGGGAATGTAGCCTTGGACGCTCCGCGTCCGCATTGTCGTGACGCGGAGCGTCACAGTATGCGTTCCCACGCAGAGCGTGGGAACGATCAGTCTGGTCAGTCGAACGTGATGCCTTGTGCCAACGGCAACTCCAGCGAGTAGTTCACGGTATTGGTCTGCCTGCGCATATACCCGCGCCACGCATCCGAGCCCGACTCACGCCCGCCGCCGGTTTCTTTTTCACCCCCGAACGCGCCACCGATCTCCGCGCCGCTCGGGCCGATGTTGACGTTGGCAATGCCGCAGTCGCTGCCCACCGCCGACATGAACTGCTCGGCTTCACGCACGTCGGTAGTGAAGATGCAGGACGACAAACCTTGTGGCACGGCATTGTTCAGGCGCAGGGCTTCGGCGAAGTCGGTGTAGCCGACCACGTAAAGAATCGGCGCGAAGGTTTCGCTGCACACCACGTCGCTTTGCTCGGGCATTTCCACGATGGCCGGCGATACGTAGTAGGCGTTGGGGAATGTGTTTTGCAGTTGGCGCTTGCCGCCGAACACCTTGCCGCCTTCGCTCAAGGCTTGCTCAAGGGCGTCCTGCATGTTGTCGAAACTGTGCTTGTCGATCAGCGGGCCGATCAGGTTGCCTTCCAGTGGGTGGCCGATGCGCACTTTGGAATAGGCGGCCTTGAGGCGGGTGACGATTTCTTCCTTGACCGACTCATGGGCGATCAGCCGGCGCAGGGTGGTGCAGCGTTGGCCGGCGGTGCCCACCGCGCTGAAGAGGATGGCGCGCACGGCCATGTCCAGGTCGGCGCTTGGGCCGAGAATCATCGCGTTGTTGCCGCCCAGTTCAAGGATGCTGCGGGCGAAACGTGCGGCGACTTTGGGTGCCACTTCACGGCCCATACGCGTGCTGCCGGTGGCGCTGATCAGGGCGACGCGCGGGTCATCCACCAGCGCAGCGCCGGCGTCACGGCCGCCGATGATCACTTGGCTGAGGTACTCGGGGGCACCGTCGAATTTTTTCAGTACGCGCTCGAACAAGGCCTGGCAGGCCAGTGCAGTGAGCGGGGTCTTTTCCGACGGTTTCCAGATCACCGCGTTGCCGCACACCAAGGCCAGCGCAGTGTTCCACGCCCACACAGCCACCGGGAAGTTGAAGGCGCTGATCACGCCGACCACGCCCAGCGGGTGCCAGGTTTCACGCATATGGTGGCCTGGGCGCTCGGAGGCGATGGTCAAGCCGTACAACTGGCGCGACAGGCCGACGGCGAAGTCGCAGATGTCGATCATTTCCTGCACTTCACCCAAGCCTTCCTGGGTAATCTTGCCCGCTTCCCAGGAAACGAGTTCGCCCAGGTCGGCCTTGTATTCGCGCAATACGTCGCCGAACTGGCGCACCAGCTCGCCACGTCGCGGCGCCGGCACCTTGCGCCAGGCCTCGAATGCATGCTCGGCGCGACTGACCTGTTGCTCCACCTCGGCGGCGCCTTCCCAGTGCACACTGCCGATACGGCTGCCATCAATCGGTGAATGCACGGGTTGTTTTCCAGCCTGGTACAGCGCCGGGTTTACCCCGAGACGATCAAGCAATGCGGCAACCATGGGTCACTCCTTCAATCTGCAGACAAAAATTCGCGCCGCAATACGCACGGCGATCCTGGCCCTATTTTTAGCTGGCCCAAGACTTGCCAACAAACGACGATTAGGCGAGATATCATTCCCTTTATTCATGCAAAGAATAAAAAGAGGCATGCCGTGCTGAACAAAAGACATTTGCCCTCGATCACCGCCCTGCAGTGTTTCGAAGCGGCCACCCGCCACCTGAGCTTCACCCGCGCCGCCGAGGAACTGAACCTCACCCAAAGCGCGGTGAGCAAACAAGTAGCGCAGTTGGAAGAACTGTTGCAACACCTGCTGTTTCGCCGCGTGCGCCGCCGCTTGCAGATGACCCCGGCGGGCGACCTGTACCTGGTGGAGGTGCGCAAGATCCTCACCCAGGTGGAAATGTCCACCCACTACCTGCGCTCCTACGGGGGCGAAACCGAAGTGCTGCGCGTGTCCACGCCCTACACCTTCGGAGCACGCTGGCTGGTGCCGCGCCTCAAAGGCTGGCGTTTGCGCCACCCGCAGATCCACCTGGACCTGTGCAACGAACAGGACCCGGACGAGTTACTGCAAGGCAAGGCCGACATGGCGTTCTATTTCGGCCAGGGCGCACGTCCCGGCACCGAGAGCCTGAAACTGTTCAGTGAAGAGCTGGTACCGGTGTGTTCGCCCGACAGCCTGCCCGCCCAGCCTTTCACCGACCCCACGCAACTGAGCGACCTGGTGCTACTGCAAAACGCCTCTCGGCCCCAGGGCTGGCATGACTGGTTCGCCAGCCAGGGCTTCCATACCGAGCACAGCTACCATGGCCCGCGGTTCGACACGTTTTATATGTGTATCCGTGCGGCGCAGGTGGGATGCGGCGTGGCGTTATTGCCGCGCTTTCTGGTGGAGGAGGAATTGGCCGAGGGCAAGTTGGTGATCCCCTGGCAACATGCGATGCCGAGCCAGGATGCTTACTACCTGGCGTATCCTGAGCATTCGGCAGAGGTGCCCAAGGTGCGCGAGTTTGTGAAGTGGATGATGGAGCAGGTGCTTTAGCGCCTGGAGAATCGCCATCGCAGGCAAGCCAGCTCCCACCGTTTGGAATGCACTCCAAATGTGGGAGCTGGCTTGCCTGCGATGGCGCCAGTGGCCTTACTGAAAAAATCACTGGCAAAACCCCACAAGTCTATGCGCCACTAACCCCCTTCCTCAATTGTGCGTAAAGGCCGGCCTCCATCGCCGACCCGTCTGGAGATTCCCGTTATGAGCGAGAGTGTGTTTGCCGATCGCATCGTGCAGAACCTGCTCGACACCGACTTCTACAAGCTGACCATGATGCAGGCGGTGCTGCACAACTACCCGAACGTGGAAGTTGAATGGGAGTTTCGTTGCCGTAACAGCGAAGACCTGCGCCCTTACCTGGCGGAGATTCGTTACCAGATCGAGCGCCTCGCCGAGCTGAGCCTGAGCCCCGATCAACTGGGGTTCCTGGAACGCATCAGCTTTATGAAGCCGGATTTTCTGCGCTTCCTCGGGCTGTTTCGCTTCAACCTGCGGTATGTGCAAACCGGCATCGAGAACGGCGAGTTGTTTATCCGCCTGCGCGGACCGTGGCTGCATGTGATCCTGTTTGAAGTGCCAATGCTGGCCATCGTCAGCGAGGTGCGTAACCGCTACCGCTACCAGACCGTCATCCTCGAGCAGGCCCGCGAGCAGTTGTATCGCAAATTCGACTGGCTGACCGCCAATGCCAGCAGCGATGAGCTGTCGGAGCTGCAAGTGGCGGACTTCGGCACGCGCCGGCGCTTTTCCTACCGGGTGCAAGAGGAAGTGGTCAGCGTGCTCAAGCACGATTTCCCTGGCCGTTTTGTCGGCACCAGCAACGTGCACCTGGCGCGCGAATTCGATATGAAGCCGCTGGGCACCATGGCCCACGAGTGGATCATGGCCCACCAGCAACTCGGCCCACGCCTGATCGACAGCCAGATCGCCGCCCTTGATTGCTGGGTGCGCGAGTACCGTGGCCTGTTGGGTATCGCCCTCACCGATTGCATCACCACCGACGCGTTCCTGGGCGACTTCGACTTGTACTTCGCCAAGCTGTTCGACGGCCTGCGCCATGACTCCGGTGATCCGATCCAGTGGGCAGAAAAAGCCATCGCTCACTACCACAAGCTGGGCATCGAACCGATGAGCAAGACCCTGGTGTTCTCCGACAGTCTGACATTGCCCAAAGCCTTGGAAATATTCCGGGCGTTGCGCGGTCGCATTAATGTGAGCTTTGGCATCGGCACCAACCTGACCTGTGATATTCCAGGGGTGGAACCGATGAGCATCGTGCTTAAAATGACCGCCTGCAATGGCCAGCCCGTCGCAAAAATTTCCGATGAAGCGGGCAAGACCCATTGCACCGACCCGAATTTTGTCGCCTATTTGCGTCACGTTTTCAAAGTACCTGCCCTATCCAGCAAGGAGTGAATCATGCAAGCCGTACAGCGTGAGATTGCACAACAGCTCAAGGTGCAAGCCCCGTTCAAGGACCAGGCCGCACTCGAAGCCGAGGTTGCCCGGCGCGTGGCCTTTATCCAGGACTGCCTGCGCAATTCCGGGCTCAAGACCCTGGTGCTCGGCATCAGTGGTGGTGTCGACTCCCTGACCGCAGGCCTCTTGGTCCAACGTGCGGTGCAGGAACTGCGCGCCAGCACCGGCGATGAGGCGTACCGCTTTATCGCCGTGCGCCTGCCCTACGAAACCCAGTTCGACGAGCACGACGCCCAGGCCTCGGTGGACTTTATCGAGCCGGATGAACGTCACACCGTGAACATCGGCCCGGCGGTTAAAGCCCTGGCCAATGAAGTGGCGGCCTTTGAAGGCAAGGCCGCGGCGTCCCGTGACTTCGTGCTGGGCAACACCAAGGCGCGTATGCGTATGGTGGCGCAGTACACCATCGCCGGCGCGGCCGGTGGGCTGGTGATCGGCACCGACCATGCGGCGGAAGCGGTGATGG
Organism: Pseudomonas sp. FSL W5-0203; assembly: GCF_001896155.1. Taxonomy (NCBI): domain Bacteria; kingdom Pseudomonadati; phylum Pseudomonadota; class Gammaproteobacteria; order Pseudomonadales; family Pseudomonadaceae; genus Pseudomonas; species Pseudomonas sp. FSL W5-0203. The sequence continues at coordinate 21,953 of NZ_MPOR01000014.1, read as the reverse complement.
GCTTCTACACCAAGTTCGGTGATGGCGCGTGCGATCTGGCACCGTTGAGCGGGCTGGTGAAGCATCAGGTGCGGGCCATTGCCCGTCACTTTGGCGCGCCGGAATCGCTGGTGGAGAAGGTACCGACCGCCGACCTGGAAGACCTTTCGCCGGGCAAGCCGGACGAGGCGTCACATGGCGTGACCTATGCCGAGATTGATGCGTTCCTGCAGGGTGAGCCGGTGCGTGAGGAGGCGTTCAGGATTATCTGCGAGACCTATCGCAAGACTGAGCACAAGCGGGTGATGCCGTTTGCGCCTTGAGGTGAACCTGATCGTTTTGCATTGATTGTCACATCGCCATCGCAGGCAAGCCAGCTCCCACACTTGACCGGATTCCAACATGGGAATGCGGTCGAATGTGGGAGCTGGCTTGCCTGCGATGAACGATAACGCGGTCTTACTTCAGAACCACAGCACCTTTCATCATCGAGATGTGGCCTGGGAACGAGCAGAAGAAGCTGTATTTCTCATCGGCCTTCAGCTTGGAGACGTCGAAGGTCACCGAATCTTTCTCGCCGGCACCGATGATCTTGGTGTGGGCGATGATGCGCTCATCACCGGCTTTCAGGTAATCCTTGTCGATCCCCGCAGCCATGCCGTCGGTTGCCACCGGTTGCATATTGGCTTCGGTAGTCAGCACCCAGTTATGGCCCATCACGTTCTTGGGCAGGTTACCCGAGTGAGTCAGCTCAACGGTGAACTGCTTGCAGCTCTTGTCGATTTCAATCGCTTTGGTGTTGAACGACATTTGGTCGGTGGAGTCGACAGTGACCTTGCACTCTGCAGCAAGCAACTGGCCGCTCGCCAGAGTCAGCAGGGAAACAGCAACGAGTTTGGCAAACATGTGAATCTCCAAGGCAGGGTTTTAAAAACGCGGATTGCGGTAAGGGTGCCTCAATCAGGCTTGAGTTCTTATGATCTGAATCAACAGATTGTATACAACTTTAGGCTATCAGCTTCATCAACACAATCAACCAGCCAAACTGCCGCACCCTGATTATGATCGGCCCATCACTCACGGGAGTTCATGCCATGCACCTCAATCACCTGTTCAACGGCCTTCTGGCTGCCTACGCCTGCGGTAAGTGAAAGCAAAGGGCCCCCTGAAGCTGCTACCATGACGACCCGAGGCAGCTGCGCGCCGCCCACCCTCACCTTCGACCCTAGAGGATCGCCCATGGCCAAACCTAATTACTCCTTCGCCAAACGTCAGAGAGACTTGGCCAAGGAACAGAAGAAAGAGGAAAAGCTGCAACGCAAGAAAGCCGCTGCAGAGGAAGAAGCCAGCGCGCTGAACCCGGATGCCGAAGGTGAAGCGGCAACTGACGAGACCGAAACCCCGAAAGACCCAGCTGAATGATCGTTCCCACGCTCCGCGTGGGAATGCAGCCCCGGACGCTCCGCGTCCCGCACCAGGCTTGAAGCCAGCGCAAGGGTGACACAGAGCGTCACAGCAGGCATTCCCACGCAGAGCGTGGGAATGATCGTTTTTCATTCCAGCGGCATCACCGTCACCCGCACCTCCGGGTCGTGGCTGCCTCCCCCCAGAATCACCCCCCGCAATGGCGACACATCAGAAAAGTCCCGGCCCCAGGCCAGGGTGATGTGCTCCAGCGCCGGCTGCACATTGTTGGTCGGGTCAAAATCCACCCAGCCTGATACCGGGCAAAACACCGAAACCCACGCATGGGAAGCATCCGCGCCAATCAGCCGTGGCTGGCCGGGCGGTGGCTGGGTGAGCAGGTAGCCGCTGATATAGCGCGCCGCCAGGCCACGGGAACGCAGGCAGGCAAGCATCAGGTGAGCGAAGTCCTGGCACACGCCGCGACGGCGCTCCAGCACTTCAACCAGTGGCGTGGCGACCTGGGTGGCTTCGGCATCGAAGGTAAATTCGCTGAAGATCTTCTCCATCAATGCCTGCGTGCCCAGCAGTAAAGGCTCGCCGGGCGGGAAGCAGCTTTCGGAGAACTCGACGAAAGTTTTCTTCAGATGGACATAGGGCGACTCGAAGCGATAGCGGCAGGCTTCGATCAGTTCGGCGCTCAATGCCTGGCTGCTGTAAGTCAGGCTGTCGCGGGTGTGGTCCCAGGGCGGCGACCGCTGGAAGTCCAGAGCGGGTCGCGCCAGCACTTCCACGGTGAGCCCGGCGTTCACTAGCAATTCATCATGGGGCCGTTCGAACGCCAGGCGAGTGATCGGGTTGCCGAATACGTCCAGTTCGTCGCGGCGCGAGGTGGGTTCCGGGCTGATATCCAACTGCTGCCAGGTGCACTTCTGCCAGGCGCACGGCCTTGGCCACAGGTGCGCCAGTTGCTGGGCCAGGGACACCGGGCTGTCATAGTGGTAATGGGTATCGTGGAAAATCTGGTAGCGCGCGCTCATTACACCGACACCGTTTGCTGGCTGACATCATCCACGTGGGCAAAATGGCGCAGCGCCAGGCGATCCGACACTTGCCCGCTTTCATCGGCCACCGCTTGCAGCAAGTCGGCCAGGCCGTCCAGCGCGGCACGCACGCTGGTTTCGCCAAACAGGCCGTCCTCCAGGCAGCCCAGGTCAAAACGCGCCAGGCGCTCGACCAACGGCGCCAGCCCGGTTTCACGGGGCACGCCAAAATCATCATTGAGACGGCGCAGGGTGCGGCTCACCAACTTGAGCTGGAACAGCACCGCATGGGGGTTCTGCTCGTCGAGCAGCAGCAAGTCGAGCACCGGGATCAACTGCGGCACCGCCAGGTAGCGCGAGCGGTAGGTGATGCTGCTGTTGCCCAGCTCCAGCAACCATTCCAGCCCGGCCTGATCGAACACGGCCACGCCACGCAGGAACGCCGCAAGGCTGCTGCTCAGAAACTGCAGACGCTCGATACGCCGGCCCATCATCAAGAAGCGCCAGCCCTCATCGCGGGTCATGTCGTCCAGGGCAAACCCGGACAGTGCCGCCAGGGACATCACCAGGCGGTTGAGAAAGTCGAGCAGTTCGCCAAAGTCTGCAGTGTCGCTTTCCAGTTCCATGGCTTCGCGTTGCAGCTCCACCAGGGCCTGCCAGTTTTCCCTGGACAACTTGCCGCGCACCTGGGACGCCGCCCACTGCAAGCGCTGCAAATTGGCGCGCAGGCTTGAAGGCCAGTCATCACCCAGCAAGGCGGCCAGCAGGCGCTCCGGCAGCTCGCCCTCCTCCGGCAACAGGCGCAGGCTTTCGCCGAGTTCGACGGCGGCCTGCAACGCCAGCGGATCGTCGCCATCGACATACCGCGCCAGTACGATACGCAGCCAGCGCGCACTGTCGTCGCAGCGCTCGCAGTAACGACCGAACCAGAACAGGTTTTCCACCACGCGCGAGGGCAGATAGGGATCGCGGCGCACCAGGTCATAGGCGCCAATGGTGCGTTGGGCGCGCCATTGCTCGCCACCCGGCGCGCGCTCACCGAGCACCCAGGTGTCCTTGCTCGCCCCGCCGCGCTGCATCGACACCACCTCGGCATCGGCGTCGGCCGCCACGCGAGTCAGGCCGCCAGGCAGTACCCGATAACCGTCTTCACTGGCCACGGCGTAGACACGCATGCCGATGGCACGGTGTTGCAAGTGGTCATCCACGGTGTGCCATACGGGCGCCTGAGACAGTTGCGCCAGCTCTTGGGCGACATAGGCATAGGGGCGCGCACGCATCCGTTCGGCCAGGGCCTGGCGCTGTTCGTCGTCAAGGTCGCGACCAAACACCGGGGCGAAACTTTGTGAGGGAAATGCCGGCTTGATCAGCAGTTCCGGGAGTTTTTCCAGGGCTTCGGCAAGCACCGGCGCTTCGCCGCACCACCAGGTGGCAATCGACGGCAGGATCAAGGTTTCACCGAACAAAAATTCGTTGATCTTGGGCAAAAAGCCCAGCAGCCCCGGGGACTCCAGCACGCCACTGCCCAAGGCATTGGCCACCAGCACGTTGCCTTGACGCACGGCGTCGAGCAGGCCCGGCACGCCGAGCGCCGAGTCAGTGCGCAGTTCCAGCGGGTCGCAGAAATCATCGTCGAGGCGACGCATGATCGCGTGCACCCGGCGCAGGCCGCTGAGCGTTTTCAGGAACACAGTGCTGTCACGCACGGTGAGGTCGCCGCCCTCTACCAGGGGGTAGCCGAGCTGACGCGCCAGGTACAGGTGTTCGAAATAGCTTTCGTTGAAACGCCCCGGCGTGAGCAGCACGATCAGTGGCGGCTGGTCATCGCCAGGGGCCTGGCGCGCCAGGGTTTCCTGCAGCGTGCGAAAGAAACCGGTGAGGTGCTGCACCTGCATATCCCGGTACAGGTCCGGGAAGGCGCGGGACACAATGGTGCGGTTTTCCAGGGCGTAGCCGGCGCCCGACGGGGCTTGGGTGCGGTCGGCGGTGACCCACCAGCGGCCATCCGGCGTGCGCGCCAGGTCGACCGCGTACAGATGCAGGAACGCCCCGTCAGGCGGCTGAATGCCCTGGCACGGCCACAGAAAATTGTTATGCCCGAACACCAGTTCGGCGGGCAGCAAGCCTTCCTTGATCAAACGCTGCGGGCCATACAGGTCGGCCAGTACCGCATTGAGCAGGCGCGCACGCTGGGCGATGCCGGCCGACAGTTGCTGCCACTCCTCGGCCGCCAGCACATGGGGCAACAGGTCCAGCTCCCAGGGGCGGTCGGCGCCCTTGGGATCGGCGTAGACGTTGTAGGTCACGCCGTTTTCCTGGATCTGGCGCGTCAACAACGCCTGGCGCTGGGCCAGTTGTGCGGGCGTGCTGCGTTGCAGGTGATCGAACAAGCGTCGCCAATGGGCACGCACCGCGCCGCTGGCGTCCAGCAGTTCGTGATAGGTGCCCGCGGTGAGCGGGTAGCGGTCGAGCAAGTCGGACATGGAACGCTCGGCAGAGGCAAGGGAAGTCAGGTTAACTCAAATTCACTACGATCCAATGTGGGAGCTGGCTTGCCTGCGATAGCGGTGTGTCAGTCACCAGAACTATCGACTGAACCACCGCTATCGCAGGCAAGCCAGCTCCCACACTTGGATCATGTTCATTCCTTATTTTTTGTGAAACGCCGCAAATCCAGGGTCATTGGCAACTCATCGTTTACCGTTACAGTCGGCACCACAAGCTTGCCCGGGCTATGCCCCAAGCGGAAAAACCGCGCCATGCGCCGGCTCTCCGCCTCATTGGCATTCACCGGCAGGCTGTCGTAATTGCGCCCGCCCGGGTGCGCCACATGGTATTGGCAGCCGCCCAACGAACGCTGCATCCAGGTGTCGAGCAGGTCAAATACCAGCGGCGCATGCACGGGGATGGTCGGTTGCAGGCAGTTGGCCGGTTGCCAGGCGCGGTAACGCACCCCCGCCACGAACTCACCGACGCGGCCGGTCGGTTGCAGCGGCACCGGCACGCCATTGCAGGTCAGCAGGTAGCGTTGCGGTGGCAACCCGCTCAACTTCACTTGCAGGCGCTCCAGGGACGAATCCACATAGCGCACCGTGCCCCCCACCGCGCCCTCCTCGCCCAGCACATGCCAAGGCTCCAAGGCCTGGCGCAGTTCCAGTTCGATACCGCTGACGGCGTAGTCGCCCACCTTGGGGAAACGGAACTCCAGATGCGCCGCGAACCATTCGGCTCGCAGCGGGTAACCAGCCGCGTTCAGCTCGACGATCACGTCGGCAAAGTCCTGCTCGATAAAGTGCGGCAACAGGAAACGGTCATGCAGTTCAGTGCCCCAGCGCGCCAGCTTCGGCGGCGCATAGGGCTCGCGCCAGAACCGCGCGACCAGCGCTCGCAGCAACAACTGCTGGGTCAGGCTCATGCGCGCATGGGGCGGCATTTCAAAGGCGCGCAGTTCCAGCAGGCCCAGTCGGCCCGTGGCGCCGTCGGGTGAGTAGAGTTTGTCGATACAGAATTCGGCGCGATGGGTATTGCCCGTCACGTCGATCAGCAGGTTGCGCAACAGGCGATCCACTAACCACGGCGGGCACTCCTCGCCCGGTGCCGGCATCTGCGCGAAGGCGATTTCCAGTTCATACAGCGCATCGTTGCGCGCCTCGTCTACCCTGGGCGCCTGGGAGGTGGGGCCGATAAACAGGCCGGAGAACAAATAGGACAACGACGGGTGGTTATGCCAGTAGCTGATCAGGCTGCGTAGCAGGTCCGGGCGGCGAAGGAAGGGCGAGTCCTTGGGCGTCGCGCCGCCGAGCACGAAGTGGTTACCGCCACCGGTGCCGGTATGGCGCCCGTCGATCATGAACTTCTCGGTGGTCAGGCGGGTTTGCCGTGCCTCTTCGTAGAGGAATTCGGTGCGTTCCACCAACTCGTCCCAGGTGGCGGATGGCTGTACGTTGACCTCAATGACACCGGGATCTGGCGTGACGCGGAAATTGCTCAGGCGCATATCCGCTGGCGGCTCGTAGCCTTCCAGCAGTACCGGGCAATGCAGCTCTTCGGCGGTGGCCTCAATGGCAGTCACCAGCTCCAGGTAATCCTCGATGCGCTCCAGCGGCGGCATAAACAGGTACAGGCGGCCTTCTCGTGCTTCGGCGCACAGCGCGGTACGGGTCAGCCAGTCGGCGGACTCGTCGACCTTGGGCACACGCTCATCACCCGGCGCGGGCTCGCCATGGTTTTGCAACTGGGCGCTGGTCGGCAGATCCGGCTGATCCTGGTTAGGGTCGGTCGGATGCACAAACGGATACTCCGCCGCAGTCACCCAGGGCTGCGAAGCGAGCGGCAGACGATAGCCCAGCGGCGAATCCCCCGGCACCAGGCGGCAATGGTTGTCGCGCAGGTACCAACGACCACTCTGCCAGCGGTCATTGGCCGCAGTCCGTGCCAGCGGCAGCACTTGGCCGATGACTTTATCCAGGCCCTGGCTGAAGACTTTACGCAGGCGTTCACGCTCCAGGTCGTCGCTCAGGCGCGGGTCTTGGGCAGTGACGTTCTGGGGCAGCGCCCCTTCGCGCCACAGGTAGTAGAAATTGTCCTCGAACGCAGGGAACACAAAGCGCGCCGGCAGTTTTAGGCGTTCGGCGACGCTGGCCAGGAAACGCCCGGCCATCACCCCATCGGCGCCGTAGTCCTCTTGCTCATCGGCGATCAGCGCGCTGTTGTGCCAGATCGGCACGCCATCGCGGCGCCAATAACAGTTGAGCGACCAACGTGGTAATTGCTCCCCGGGGTACCACTTGCCTTGGCCGAAATGCACCAGGCCCTTGGGCGCATAGTGCTGGCGCAGGCGCTGGAACAGCTCGGCGGACAGGCGACGCTTGTCCGGGCCCAGGGCTGCGGTGTTCCATTCGGCGCCGTCTGGGTCGTCGATAGAGACGAAGGTCGGCTCGCCGCCCATGGTCAGGCGTACGTCGTCCTTGAGCAGGTCGCCGTCGATCTGCCGGCCCAGGGCCTGGATCGCCAACCATTGTTCTTCGGTGTAGGGCTTGGTCACCCGTGGCGCTTCCCAGATGCGCTCCACCGACATCTCATGGGTGAACTCGCATTCGCACGGCTCCACCAACCCGCTGATGGGCGCGGCGGACGATGGATCGGGGCTACAGGCCAACGGGATATGCCCTTCACCGGCGAACAACCCGGACGTGGCATCCAGGCCAATCCAGCCAGCGCCGGGCAAATACACTTCGCACCAGGCGTGCAGGTCGGTGAAGTCCACCTCGGTACCGGACGGGCCGTCGAGGGCTTTGACGTCGGCGGTCAGTTGAATCAGATAACCAGAGACAAATCGCGCCGCCAATCCGAGGTTGCGCAGCAATTGCACCAACAACCAGGCCGAGTCGCGGCAAGAGCCGGATGCGTTTTCCAGGGTAAATTCCGGAGTTTGCACGCCCGGTTCCATGCGAATCAGGTAACCGATATCGGCGGCCAGGCGCTGGTTGAGGCCGACCAGGAAATCCACAGCAGGCAGCGGCGTGCGGTCGATACCGGCCAGGTACGCAGCCAACCTTGGCGTCAGCGGCAAGGTTTCCAGATACGGCGCCAGCTCGCGCTGCTCATCGGCGGCGTAGCTGAACGGGATATTTTCGGCGTAGGGCTCGAGGAAAAAATCGAACGGATTGAACACCGCCATCTCGGCGACCAGGTCGACTTCAATGCGCAACTCGTCAGTCTTTTCCGGGAACACCAGGCGCGCCAGGTAATTGCCCTGGGGGTCTTGCTGCCAGTTGATGAAATGCTGCTCGGGCAACACCTTCAACGCGTAGGACAGTATCCGCGTACGGCTATGGGCCGCCGGGCGTAGCCGCACGATCTGCGGGCCGAGTTCAACTGCACGGTCGTAGCGGTAATGCGTAACGTGGTGCAACGCGACATGAATCGACACGGCGGCCTCCTGCGAGCCAGGGCATAAGCACAACGCGCGCAAGACTTATGCCACAGCAGCAGTCATTGCACTAAAACGTCAGGCCCGGTGCAGTACAGCACCAAAACAGCGCCAACGTTGCGGCTATGGTGCAGGCGCTGCACACATTTGTAGCGCCGGGCTGAGTGCAGGTGGTGAATCTACCCAGTTAAGGCGTAGTACGCCTGGTATTCAGGGCTTGGCGCAGTTGACGGATTTGCACAAGTTTTGCCCGCATCTCTCGCTGCCCGCTGCTGTTGAGCACCAGCAGGCCGAACAGCGGGAAAATCAGCGACAGGCTATAGAGAACCCTGTGTGGGTTGTACTGAATCATGGGGAGCACAAACAACAGACAGGCAGCGTAGATGGCGACCATCACCCATGCCCATGAAGGTTTGCCCCGCAGGATCATAAAGTTGCTATGGACCGTCAACAAGATAAGCAATGCACCTGCGACCAGGATCTTGAGCCCGACTTGAGCAAGGGGCGCATCACGAAAATAGGTAACGAAAGCCAGCGCCACTGCAAGTGCCAGCGAAAAGTACGCAGCAAATACGCCGCCCAGAAACGTCAAGAAGTGACGCCTGAAGAAGTCGCGCAGCGTCATCAGCTCACTCATTCGTTTATTTCCTCGTACAAGCCTATCGCAATGGTATTGACGTTCCCAGAGTAGGCGCTGCCTCCGAACCCGACGGTCGCTCCCAGGATATCTTTGATCTGAGTACTGGTGCTTTGCTTGAGTTGCGTCGGGGTGAAACGCTTGGAGAGCTCACCCGATGCCTGCCTGAGCTTGAGCATCTTCGAGGTCAGGCTGGGATCATTGATGCTCAGTAGTTCCTTGGTCAGCTTGGCCCTCTCCTGACGGTTCAAGCCGCGTAGCACTTCCCGCAGGCTCTTGCCCGTCGATGCCTTAGCGACCTTGACCAGCTTGACCGTCGTCAGGGCTGAAGCGCCCACACCGGCCAACGATGCCGCGTCCAGCACAATGGATGCATTCTGGTACCAGCCTTCACTGTCGAGCCAATCGTTTACCTCAGGCTTGGCCACCTCAAGGGTCGTTCGGGCAATGCCATTGAAGCACTGGAGCGAACTCGCGCCTGCGGCCGCGTACCCCACCACCACAATGACTGAGCTCGCGCCGGCACTGAAAGGAACCAGAATAGTACCGCTGGCAATCGCAGCCCAACTGATGACAGCACCCAGGCAAGAGATTCCGGTATTTACGGCCTCGCCGATCAGCCTGGATTCCCGTGGATTGTTTACTACGTGATCAGCGAATTGTGTCGGCGCGATGTATTTCTGCGCCTCGCGCAGGATGACACGCTTTGGCTTGATGCTGCAGATGGGCTTGAATTCGCGCAGAGTGACGATATTAAAATCGGCATCGATATACACCACGCCAGCACCGACAACGCCGGGGTCAGCATCGATGGCCGCAAACAGCCGTGGCAGATTGATCAGGCTCTCGATGCGCTGGCGCGCCATAAATTGAGAGCGGTTGGAATCCATGCCGATGTTGAACAAGGAGTTGCCCATAAGTGTTCTTCCCTGACATTGAAAGTGCCCAGACCGGCCTCATCGCAGGCAAGCCAGCTCCCACACTTGAAATGCATTCCCCTGTGGGAGCTGGCTTGCCTGCGATAGCAATCTGATGGGCGCCACCCTAACAAACAGGCCACCTACCGCCAATAAACCTACCTAATCAACGGGCCTTGCGTTGCGCAATCACCGCCCGACGCAGGTGACGTATTTCGAGTAACCGCTGGCGCATTTCACGATGGCGCTTACTGTTGAGCAGCAGCAAGCCCAGCAGCGGAAACAGCACCGCCGAGCCGTACACCAGGGTATTGAGGCCGTATTGAATCATCGGCAACACGAACAGCAGGCAACACACCAGGTAGCCCGCCACCAGCCGGGTCGCCCAGGGATACCCGCGTGCAATCATCACATTGCCAAACACCAACACTGCCACCAGCACCAGGATTGCAGCCCCGGAGTAGTTGGCCTTGAGCGCCGGTTCAACCCCGCGCAAATAGGTTACGCCCGCCGTGGAGACAGCCACCGAACCAGAGAAAATCGCCATGAAGATGGTGCCCATGAACACCGGAAAATAACGCGCAAGGAAACTGCGCCTATCGGGAAACCCCTTCATTCCGTCAGTTCCTCATACAGGCCAATGGCAAGCGTCGACGCCGAGCCGACGTGACCGGTTCGATAGCTGCCCCAGATACCCAACATGCCGCCCAAGGCGTCCTTGAGCTGGGTGAGCGTGGCATGACGAATTTCCGTGGAGCTGTAGCGCTTGGGCAATGTGCCGGCGCGCTGCTGCAACTTGAGCAACTTGGGGGTCAGGCTTGGGTCTTTGAGACTGAGCAATTCCTGGGTCAACTTCTTGCGCTCCTGGCGATTCAAGCCCTTGAGCAATTCATACCAGCTCTTGCCCAACGCAGCGGCTTTTTTGGCCTTGAGTAGCCTTAATGTGGTGAAGGCTCCCGTTCCGATCCCGACCAACGACGCGGCATCGAGAATCGGTGACACCGCGCCATACCACTGGGCGTCGTCCATGCGGTCGTTGGCATCTGGGTCAAGGATCTCGTTATAGGTACGGGCCACGCCAAACCCGCACTGAGCACTGCTGGCCAGCGCCGCTGTGACACCAATACCCACCACAAAAGCACTGGCGCCGGCGGTGAAGGGTACGGCGACGCTGCCACTGAACACCACGATCCAACCGATCACCGCCGCCCCACAGGAAAGCCCCATATCAAAGGCCTCCTTCTGGAGTCGCCCTTCACGGGGGTCGGTCTTCACCTGCTCGACGAACTGCGCCGGCGAGATGTACTTCTGCGCCTCGCGCAAAATGACGCGCTTGGGTTTGATGCTGCAGATGGGCTTGAATTCGCGCAGGGTGATCACGTTGAAGTCGGCGTCGATGTACACCACGCCAGCGCCGACGATGCTGGGGTCGGCGTCAATGACGGCGAACAGCCGCGGCAGGTTGATCTGGCTCTCAATGCGCTGGCGCGCCATGAATTGGGAGCGGTTGGAGTCCATGCCGATGTTGAGCAAGGGGTTGCCCATAAGTGTTCTTCCTTGAAATCGAGAGTGCCCAGACCGGCCTCATCGCAGGCAAGCCAGCTCCCATAGGGGAATGCATTCCAAGTGTGGGAGCTGGCTTGCCTGCGATAGCAATCTAATGGGCGCCACCTTACCAAACAGACTCACCACCGACCAGAAAGCAAAACGCCAGCACGAGGCTGGCGTTTTGCATTTCAGGCGTCGATCAACGCGGCACAACCGGCTTGCGCGTAGGCTTGCCGCCCTTGCCCTTGGCCGCATCGCTGCGCTCTTTGGCCGCCTGCTTATTGCGCGCCTGGGCCGCAGCCTTGGCTTGCTCGCGCTTGTCCCACGGGTTGCTGCCGTCGCTGCCACGGGGTGGCAGGCCGGTGTGCTGGGTGAGGATCTTGGTGGTGGTTTCCTTGGCGACCTTATGGCTGCCGGCCGGCGTCGAGTTCTTACGCCGGGCGCTCTGGTAGCTGTCGGTGGACGGCTGGTGCAGCGGGATCAACTGGTCCTTGCCCGACCCGATCAGGTCGGCACGGCCCATGCGGGTCAATGCTTCACGCAGCATTGGCCAGCCCTTCGGGTCGTGGTAACGCAGGAACGCCTTGTGCAGGCGGCGCTGCTCCTCGCTCTTGACGATGGTCACCGCGTCGCTCTTGTAGGTGACCTTGCGCAGCGGGTTTTTGCCCGAGTGGTACATCGCGGTGGCGGTGGCCATCGGCGACGGGTAGAACGCCTGCACCTGGTCGGCACGGAAGCCATTGCCCTTGAGCCACAGGGCCAGGTTCATCATGTCTTCATCGGTGGTGCCGGGGTGGGCGGCGATGAAGTACGGGATCAGGTACTGCTCCTTGCCCGCTTCCTTGGTGTACTTCTCGAACATGCGCTTGAACTTGTCATAGCTGCCAATGCCCGGCTTCATCATCTGGTTGAGCGGACCTTCCTCGGTATGTTCCGGGGCGATCTTGAGGTAGCCACCGACGTGGTGGGTGACCAGCTCTTTGACGTACTCCGGCGACTCGACGGCCAGGTCGTAGCGCAGGCCGGAAGCGATCAGGATCTTCTTCACACCCGGCAACGCACGGGCACTGCGGTACAGCTGGATCAACGACGAGTGGTCGGTGTTCAGGTTCGGGCAGATGCCAGGGAACACGCACGACGGTTTGCGGCACGCGGATTCGATTTCCGGGCTTTTGCAGGCGATGCGGTACATGTTCGCCGTCGGGCCGCCGAGGTCGGAGATCACGCCGGTGAAGCCCGGCACTTTGTCGCGAATCTCTTCGATTTCGCGAATGATCGACTCTTCGGAACGGTTCTGGATGATGCGGCCTTCGTGCTCGGTGATCGAGCAGAAGGTGCAGCCGCCGAAGCAGCCACGCATGATGTTCACCGAGAAACGGATCATGTCGTAGGCCGGAATCTTTTCCTTGCCGTATGCCGGGTGCGGCACGCGGGCGTAAGGCATACCGAACACGTAGTCCATTTCTTCGGTAGTCATGGGAATGGGCGGCGGGTTGAACCACACGTCCACTTCTCCGTGCTTCTGCACCAAGGCACGGGCGTTGCCTGGGTTGGTTTCCAGGTGCAACACGCGGTTGGCGTGGGCATAGAGCACCGCGTCGCCGCGGACCTTCTCCACCGATGGCAGGCGGATCACGGTCTTGTCACGGGTCATACGCGGGCTGGCGAGGATCTGCACAACCTTGGCTTCTTCCGGATCGTCGACTGGACCTTTTTCCTGCTCGATGGCGCAGGCCTGGGTGTCCTGGGTATTCACATACGGGTTGATGATCTTGTCGATCTTGCCCGGACGGTCGATGCGCGTGGAGTCCACTTCGTACCAGCCCGCCGGCGTGTCACGGCGAATGAACGCAGTACCGCGCACATCGGTGATGTCTTCGATCTTGTGGCCCCACGACAAGCGCTGGGCAACTTCGACGATGGCCCGCTCGGCGTTGCCGTACAGCAGGATATCGGCGGTGGCGTCGATCAGGATCGAGTTGCGCACGCGGTCTTGCCAGTAGTCGTAGTGGGCGATGCGGCGCAGGGAAGCTTCGATGCCGCCGAGTACGATCGGCACGTTCTTGTAGGCTTCCTTGCAACGCTGGCTGTACACCAGGCTTGCACGGTCGGGGCGTTTGCCAGCCATGCCGCCGGGGGTGTAGGCGTCGTCGGAGCGGATTTTCTTGTCGGCGGTGTAGCGGTTGATCATCGAGTCCATGTTGCCGGCCGCGACGCCGAAGAACAGGTTCGGCTCGCCGAGCTTCATGAAGTCGTCTTTGGACTGCCAGTTCGGCTGCGCAATGATCCCGACGCGAAAGCCCTGGGACTCCAGCAGCCGGCCGATGATCGCCATGCCGAACGATGGGTGGTCAACATAGGCATCACCGGTGACGATGATGATGTCGCACGAATCCCAGCCAAGCTGATCCATCTCCTCCCTGCTCATCGGCAGGAATGGCGCAGGACCGAAACATTCGGCCCAGTACTTGGGATAGTCAAATAACGGCTTGGCTGTTTGCATGACGGTGACCGGTGGGAAGATGAAAAATCGCGGGCGCGGAATATAGCACAAATTTTGACCAATTCCGACGGTAGTAGTCGGAATTGTGGTGACCCCATCGCAGGCAAGCCAGCTCCCACAGGAGAGCGCATTCCACATGTGGGAGCTGGCTTGCCTGCGATGAGGCCCTTACAGGTGCTTGAAACTACTCGTCGTCGTCGAAGTTGTAGCTACCCGGCGCCAGGTTCTCGAAACGCGTGTACTTGCCGATGAACGCCAACCGGATAAACCCGATCGGGCCGTTCCGCTGTTTGCCGATGATGATTTCGGCAATGCCCTTGTGTTCCGTCTCGGGGTGGTACACCTCGTCGCGGTACACGAACATGATCACGTCGGCGTCCTGCTCGATCGCTCCGGATTCCCGCAAGTCGGAGTTCACCGGACGCTTGTTGGGACGTTGTTCCAGGGAACGGTTGAGCTGGGACAACGCCACCACCGGGCAGTTGAATTCCTTGGCCAGCGCCTTCAAGGAACGAGAGATTTCAGAAATCTCGTTGGTACGGTTGTCACCACTGGAACCGGGGATCTGCATCAACTGCAGGTAGTCGATCATGATCAGGGCGATGTCGCCATGCTCACGCACCAGGCGCCGGGTACGCGCGCGCATTTCGGACGGGCTGATACCGGCGGTGTCATCGATAAACAGCTTGCGGTCGTTGAGCAGGTTGACCGCCGAGGTCAGGCGCGGCCAGTCGTCATCCTCAAGTTGACCGGAACGCACCTTGGTCTGGTCGATACGGCCAAGAGACGAGAGCATACGCATGATCAGCGATTCACCTGGCATCTCGAGGGAGTACACCAGCACCGCCTTGTCGCTGCGCAGAACGGCGTTTTCCACCAGGTTCATCGCAAAGGTGGTCTTACCCATCGACGGACGGCCGGCGACGATGATCAAGTCGGACGGCTGCAGGCCGCTGGTCTTTTCGTCGAGGTCGGTGTAGCCGGTGGAAATACCGGTAATAGCCGCGTCGGTGTTGAACAGGGTGTCGATGCGGTCGATGGCTTTGGTCAACAGGTCGTTGACGCTGACCGGGCCGCCGGTCTTGGGCCGTGCTTCTGCAATCTGGAAGATCTGCCGCTCGGCTTCGTCAAGGATCTCGGCAGCAGTGCGGCCTTCGGGGTTGAAGGCGCTGTCGGCGATTTCAGTGCTGATGCCGATCAACTGGCGCAGGGTGGCGCGCTCGCGGACGATCTGGGCATAGGCCTTGATGTTGGCGACGGACGGCGTGTTTTTCGCCAGCTCACCGAGGTAGCCCAGGCCACCCACTTGGGAGGTCTGGCCTTCCTTGTCCAACTGCTCGGCCAGGGTGACCACGTCGATCGGTGAGTTCTGGTCGGCCAGCTTGGCGATGGCGCGGAAGATCAGGCGGTGGTCATGACGATAGAAGTCACCGTCCGAGACTTGATCCAGCACGCGTTCCCAGGCGTTGTTGTCCAGCATCAAGCCACCGAGCACGGCCTGTTCGGCCTCGATGGAATGCGGCGGCACCTTCAGGGCAGCGGTTTGCAGATCGTATTGCTCAGGAGCGGAGATTTCGTTCATGGCCACTTGGAATTTGGGGTGTGTAGAAAAACAAAAGGCACGACCTGTAAACAGGATCGTGCCCGATGTTAACCGGCTGGCACGCGAGGTGCCAGTCAGTTAGGTGCGACTTAAGCTGCTACCACGACAACGCGTACGGTGGCTTCAACTTCGGCGTGCAGGTGCACGGCTACGTCGAATTCGCCTACGTTGCGGATGGTGCCGTTCGGCAGACGAACTTCGCTCTTCTGCACTTCAACGCCGGAGGCGGTCAGTGCATCAGCGATGTCGTGGGTGCCGATCGAACCGAACAGCTTGCCTTCGTCACCAGCGGTGGCAGTGATAGTCACTTCCAGCTCAGCCAGTTGGGCAGCGCGAGTTTCGGCCGACGCTTTTTTGTCTGCTGCGGCTTTTTCCAGCTCAGCACGACGCTCTTCAAACGCAGCCAGGTTGGCAGCGGTTGCAGCGGTGGCTTTGCCGTATGGCAGCAGGTAGTTACGACCGTAGCCGGCCTTAACGTTCACTTTGTCGCCCAGGTTGCCCAGGTTGGCGACTTTTTCCAGAAGGATCAGTTGCATGTGAAAATCCTCTAACTTTTAACCTTCACCGTTCGCGTTATCGGCGTCTTTCGACGCCAGACGACCGCGAAAATCAATCAGGCTGTCAACAATGGCCAAGACCACGAGTAACGGATAGATCAGCTGCATGAACAGCAACAGCGTGACGTACAACCCCACCAGCCAGAACCTGGCCAGGCGCTTTCGCGCAACCAGCCCATGAATCAGGGCCAGCCCGGCAAACACCAGCGGTACGCTGCAAATCGGCGCCAGCAAGGCCATCTGTGGGCCGAAGCTCGGCCCGACAACCATGCACGCCAGCAGCAACATCGCCGGCCCCGCTGGGATTCTGATACTGCGAAACTCGCGACCAAAACCACCCGGGTTGTACAACAACGCCTGCCAATAACGCCCAAGAATCAGGCTCAGCACGCTGACGACCTGCAACAAAGCCGCAATCAGGCCAGTCAGGACCGGGGCAATCAGTGACGCAAACCGCGCTCGCTCATCTACCGACAAATGCTGGTAGAGATCCCCGAGGGCCAACGGCAGGATCTTGACGATCTCCTGCGCCAGCGCCTCGATTTGCGGGCGGAAAGCCGCGCCAAGCATCACTGAGTACACCAACCCCAATGCCACGCTGACCAGCAGCGTACGGACCCAGGACTCACTTGCGCGCAAAACCAACGCAAGGCTCGATGACCCCAGCAGTACCAGAAGTACCCGTGGATCACCCATTTGCAGCCACCAGATCAAGGCCGGCAACAAACCCAGGGCAAGAACGCCAAGGGCGTCCTTCAAACCGCGCCGCAGCAGCACAAGGCAACCTGCGGCAGCACCCAACCAATAAAGCAACGGCAATGCCGCACATCCAGCCACTACCAGAGTGGCCTGCACGCGACCGCGCATGATGAACTCAGCTAAGGCGCGCATGCATTCAATCCCTTACTACTTGTCGACTGCCCGGTCTCAGCGGCCGTGGCTGTCGGTGTAGGCCAGCAGGGCCAGGAAGCGGGCGCGCTTGATAGCGGTGGCCAGCTGACGCTGATAACGTGCTTTGGTACCGGTGATACGGCTTGGAACGATTTTGCCGGTCTCGGATACGTAGGCTTTCAGAGTGTTGAGATCTTTGTAATCGATCTCTTTCACGTCTTCAGCGGTGAAGCGGCAGAATTTACGACGACGGAAGAAACGTGCCATTTGATAGGCTCCTTAATAAGGTCCGTGGATTACTCGTCAGCGTTATCGCTGTCGTTCTCTTCGCCTTCAGCGCTTTCAGCGCCTTCGTGCTCAGGACGATCGCGACGCTCACGGCGCTCACTGCGGTTTTCTTCAGCCTTGAGCATCTCGGATTGGCCGGTAACGGCTTCTTCGCGACGGATGACCAGGTTACGGATCACTGCATCGTTGTAGCGGAAGTTGTCTTCCAGCTCGGCCAGGGCCTTGCCAGTGCACTCAACGTTCAGCATCACGTAGTGAGCCTTGTGAACATTGTTGATTGCGTAGGCCAGTTGACGACGGCCCCAATCTTCCAGACGGTGGATTTTGCCGCCGTCTTCTTCGATCAGCTTGGTGTAACGCTCAACCATGCCGCCGACTTGCTCGCTTTGATCCGGGTGGACCAAAAAGATGATTTCGTAATGACGCATGAATGCTCCTTACGGGTTGTAGCCTGCCGCTCAAAAACGGTCAGACAAGGAGTGAATGACACTTATGGATCTTGCCGCAGGGGAGGCACATCGGTGCCTGCCAGGAAGGCAAGGGGCGCAATTGTAGAGAAGGGGGAGAAGCGGCGCAAGGCAATTGGTGATTATTTGAACAATCCTGAATAAACACCACAGAACCAATGTGGGAGCGGGCTTGCCTGCGATGACCATGGCACCGGCAACATCTCTGCTGACTGACACTCCGTCATCGCGGGCAAGCCCGCTCCCACATTTTGATCACTTCTTGGGCTTGGCCTTGGCTTTCGCACCACGCTGACGCTGGGCTTCAAACAGGCAAACACCCGTCGCAACCGACACATTGAGGCTGCTGACGCTACCAGCCATCGGCAGGTGCACCAGGTAATCGCAATGCTCACGGGTCAACCGGCGCATGCCTTTGCCTTCGGCGCCCATGATCAGGATGGTAGGGCCGGTAAGGTCTAGGTCATAAATGCTGACCTCAGCCTCCCCCGCCGTGCCCACGACCCACAGGCCGCGCTGCTGGAGCTTCTCCAGGGTACGCGCAAGGTTGGTCACGGCCACCAGCGGAATCACTTCCGCCGCACCGCAGGCGACCTTGCGCACCACCGGCGTCAGGGTCGCGGACTTGTCCTTGGGCACGATCACCGCCAGCGCACCGGCAGCATCCGCCGAACGTAGGCAGGCGCCGAGGTTGTGCGGGTCGGTCACGCCGTCCAGCACCAAGAGCAACGGCGCACCTTCGGTACGGTCGAGCAGCTCGTCGAGCATCGCCTCGCCCCACACCTGGCTCGGACTGACGTCAGCCACCACACCTTGGTGAACGCCTTCGACCCACACGTCCATTTCACGACGCTCGGCCTGGCCGATGGCAACCTTATTCTGCGTAGCCAACTCGACCAGCGCCTGTACGCGCGGCTCGCTGCGACCTTCGGCCAACCACACCTGCTTGACGCGCTTGGGATGGTGACGCAGCAGTGCTTCTACGGCGTGCACGCCGTAGATTTTTTCCAGACTCATGACTTGGCCTTAGGTTTGCGCGACCCGCCGCTTTTTGCGGGAGCCGAACCCGCTTTTGGCGGGCCTTTACGGTGTTTACTTGGCTTGCTCGACGGCTTTTCCGCCCCGTGAGACTTTCCCCCAGACGCCGCTTTACCACCGCTTTTGGCTTCGTTGAGCAACTGCTGCTTCAACTCGCGGCTCTTGCGCAGCTCGGCGTTTTTCGCCGCAGCGTCGCTTGGGCGGTAGGCTTCAGGGGCCTTGTCCTTGGCGGAAGAACGACGACCGGCCTTGGCAGGTGCAGGCTCGGCCGTGGTTTTTGCAGTGGTCGCTTTGCCTTTGGACGCAGGCGCTGTGGTTTCACCACGTTTTTTACGACCCGCAGGCTCTGCCGGCTTGTCAGGCATGCCGAAGTCGATCTTGCGCTCGTCGAGGTCGACACGCATGACCTGCACTTCAACGGTATCGCCCAGACGGAAACTGCGACCGGTGCGCTCGCCCGCCAGGCGGTGATGCACAGGATCGAAGTGGTAGTAATCACCCGGCAAGGCGGTGACGTGCACTAGGCCCTCGACGTAGATGTCGGTCAGCTCGACGAACAGGCCAAAGCCGGTCACGGCGGTGATGACACCAGGGAACGACTCGCCCACGCGATCCTTCATAAACTCGCATTTGAGCCAGTTCACCACGTCGCGGGTGGCCTCGTCAGCGCGGCGCTCGCTCATGGAGCACTGCTCACCCAGCTGTTCCAGGGCCGCTTCGTCGTACGGGTAGATCCGTGCTTTCGGAATGGTCATGGCACCGGCGCGCTTGACGTGCGGGGTGTTCTGCTTGGAATGGATCACGCTGCGGATCGCCCGGTGCGTGAGCAAGTCCGGGTAGCGGCGAATCGGCGAAGTGAAGTGGGTGTACGCCTCGTAATTCAGGCCGAAGTGGCCCTGGTTATCGGCGCTGTACACCGCCTGGCTCAGGGATCGCAGCATCACGGTCTGGATCACGTGGTAATCCGGACGGTCCTTGATGCTGGCCAGCAGGGCCTGGTAATCCTTAGGCGTAGGACCATCCTTGCCTTTGTGCAGGGACAGGCCGAGTTCGCCGAGGAAGGCGCGAAGTTTTTCCAGGCGCTCCGGCGGCGGGCCGTCGTGCACACGGTACAACGCAGGAATTTCGTGCTTCTTGAGGAACTCGGCAGTGGCCACGTTGGCCGCCAGCATGCACTCCTCGATCAGCTTGTGCGCGTCGTTACGGGTGGTCGGGGTGATCGCCGCAATCTTGCGTTCGGAGCCGAAGACAATCCGGGTTTCCTGGGTTTCGAAATCGATCGCGCCACGGGTATGACGGGCACCCAGCAACACCTTGTACAGCGAGTAAAGCTGCTTGAGGTGCGGCACCACGCCAGCGTACTCGGTACGCAGGGCCTTGGCTTCGCTGGTCTTCGGCGTTTCCAGGATGGTGCTGACCTTGTTGTAGGTCAGACGCGCCTGGGAGTGGATCACCGCTTCGTAGAACTGGTAGTCGGTCATTTCGCCGGTTTTGGAGATGGTCATCTCGCACACCATGGCCAAACGGTCGACTTTCGGGTTCAGGGAGCACAGGCCGTTGGACAGCTGCTCAGGCAGCATCGGGATCACGCGCTCTGGGAAGTACACGGAGTTGCCGCGCACCTGGGCTTCGTTATCCAGGGCCGAACCGATCTTCACGTAACTGGAGACGTCGGCAATCGCGACGTACAACTTCCAACCGCCGGAGAACAGGCGCAGCTTGCCAGGCTTGGCTTCGCAGTAGACCGCATCGTCGAAGTCGCGGGCATCTTCGCCGTCAATAGTGACGAACGGCAGATGGCGCAGGTCGATACGTTTTTCTTTGTCTTTCTCTTCGACTTCCGGCTTGAGCTTGGCGGCTTCCTTGAGCACGGCATCAGGCCAGACGTGAGGAATATCGTAGGTGCGCAAGGCAACGTCGATTTCCATGCCCGGCGCCATATAGTTGCCGACCACCTCCACGATATCGCCCTGGGGCTGGAAGCGCGCAGTAGGCCAGTGGGTGATTTTCACCTCGACGAACTGGCCGACCTTGGCGGCGCCATTGCGGCCCGGGGTGATCAGCACTTCCTGCTGGACCTTGGGGTTATCCGGCACAACGAAGCCGATGCCGCCTTCTTCAAAGTAACGGCCGACGATAGATTCGTGGGCACGGGACACCACTTCGACGATCACGCCTTCACGACGACCACGGCGGTCGAGGCCAGAAACCCGCGCCAGGGCACGGTCGCCATCGAACACCAGACGCATTTGCGCCGGGCTCATGAACAGGTCGTCGCTGCCATCGTCCGGTATCAGGAAGCCGAAGCCGTCGCGGTGGCCGGCAATGCGGCCCAGGATCAGGTCGAGCTTGTCTACCGGCGCGTAAGTGCCACGACGGGTGTAGATCAATTGAGCATCGCGCTCCATCGCACGCAAACGGCGGCGCAGGGCTTCGAGCTGGTCTTCGGTGGTCAGACCGAATTCTTCGACCAACTGCTCGCGGCTAGCAGGCGAACCACGATCGGCGAGGTGCGCCAGGATCAGTTCGCGGCTAGGAATAGGGTTTTCATATTTTTCCGCTTCACGAGCGGCCTCGGGATCGAGGGACTGCCAATCGGCCATTAGAGAGTTTTCACCTTGTCTATATGTGGGTTAGTTTGGCATACGCGTATTGAAACGGGAAATTTCAGGTATCAACAAGCGTTTAAAAGACCTTTACGACCCCCGCCACGCACCTTGCACGACCGCTGGTGAAATTTTCCAGGCTTTTTTCATGGCAGGGGTTTACAGCTCAAATATCGCTCCGTATAGTGCGCGCCATCGACGACGGCAACGTTGTTGATGCTGCCCAGGTGGTGAAATTGGTAGACACGCCAGCTTCAGGTGCTGGTGATCGCAAGGTCGTGGAAGTTCGAGTCTTCTCCTGGGCACCAAATTCAGATCAAACCCGCGAAAGCGGGTTTTTTCGTTTCAGACCTTTGATTTTTAACGGAAAAATTGATTTATATTTTTCGAATCAGGGGTTTACAGATTAAAAACCCCGCCGTATAGTTCGCCCCATCAACAGCGGCAACGTTGTTAGATAATGCCCAGGTGGTGAAATTGGTAGACACGCCAGCTTCAGGTGCTGGTGATCGCAAGGTCGTGGAAGTTCGAGTCTTCTCC